>CAMPJN010000023.1 GCA_946886875.1 uncultured Pseudomonas sp. | reverse complement strand
CGTTGAACATCACCCTCACCTCGTGCTCGCGCTCACCGTCATAGGCGCGGCTAAGAGCCGACACGGCGATACCACCATCGAAACGGTCGTCGAACCGCAGGCGCTGGCCATAGCCGATCAAACCGACGGCATCGGTGCCGTAGCCGCGCTGAGTGTTACTGCCGATGCCCACCTGGACTTCCTGGCTCCAGACGGTCTGATAGCGCCGAGAGAGCCTGTGCGAAAGCTGCACGCTGGGCAGCACGCCGAATTCGGACTCGGGATTGAAATACGCAACATCGGCCGTGCCGCTGTTATGCGTGCCGCTCAGTTCCAGCCCCAGGTCGGCGTGCCAGGTCGGCGCGCTGTACAACCGCTCGCTGCCTTTGAGGATCAGGCTGAGGCGGTCGTTGTCATCGCTGAAATGCGCGAGATTGGCCGACAAGCGCCATTCACGCCGCTCGTTGGCACGCCAACGCAGGAAACCGCCCAGACTGTCGGCCGTGACGTCGGCATTCAGGGCGCGCAATGGCGTGTCGGTCGACAAGCGCTGCGCCGACCAGCCGTACTGCCAGTGATCGTCGATGTCGTGAATGCCGCTCAGGCGCACGCCCAGTTGGTTGCCATGGGTGAAATTGTTATTGGACAGCTCGGCTTCCACGCTGTGGTTGCGCGCCCGCCACTCGACGCCGCCACGCAGCCAGCGGTGCCGGGCGCGGCCTTCCTCGAAGTCGCCGGAGACATAGCCGCCGCCAGCGAACAAGCGCCAGTGATTGCGCAGCGGCGCACCGTAGATCAGCGTATCGATGCCCAGATCGCGGCTGCCCGAAACGCTGCTGCCCGAGCCCTGGCCCCGATAAGCGGATACCCGCAGCTCGGCCATCCGGTGCACGTCACGCAGGCGTCGCAATCGCTGGGCCTGCAGGCTTTCCGGGTAGCGCTGGATAACGTCGTCGCTGAGCAGGTCGAGTTGGCGCCACTCCTGCAAGGTCAGAGCGGCCAAACCCTGCTCGACCTCCAGGGCGAGGTCGCGCGGCGTGGTGCTTTCCACCGCCTTCAGTTCGGCCTCGGCACGCCGCGGCCAACCGCGCGACAGGTACAGACTGGCCCGCGAAACACGCAACGAGGCATTGTTCGGCGCATTGTCGGCCAGGTGCATGAAGGTCCGCTGGGCGCCAGGTGTGTCGTCGCTCTGCAACTGGGCGCTGGCCAGCAGCTCCTGGGCTTCCAACCAACGCGCATTGGGCTCCGGCTCCGGCTGGCCGAGGCGAAAGATTCGAGGTTCCTGGGCGTCTGCCAGGTGTTCGGCCAGTTGCTGGGCCTCGTCCAGTCGCTCGCGTTCCACCAGGGCATGGAACAGGCCGCGGTGGTCCGCCAACCAATCCGGATGCTTGTGGTTCTCCTTGGCAATGATCTGGCGATACAGCGCAACTGCCTGTTCCGGCTGGCGCCGGTAGAGAAACGCCGCGGCGACCCAGCGCAGCGCATAGTCCGGCACTTCGATCTGCTCGTCCTGCAGTTGCCGATACTGCGCCAGCAGCTCGGCCATCAGCACCCGCGCATGCAATGCCCCCAGCCGGTCGATCCGCACTCGGACACTATCGGCCCGCGCATCCGCTTGTCCGGCCCAGGCCTGGAGCAAACGCCGGGCCTCGGCCAGGGCCTGGTCGGCGATCTGGAAGCGCTCGCCCTCGCGGCGCGTGGCCATCTCGGCCAAGCGCACCTTCTCGGCCAGCACATCGCCCTGTAACCGCCGCAGCTGAGCAGCGCTGGCCAGCTGCGGATTGCGCTGCGCCAGAAGCAGTGCCTGTTGCGCCAGCCCGGCGCGCTGCAGACTCAACAGGTACTCGCGGTCGACGTCGACACGCCCGGGGGCCAGCTCATGGGCATGATCGACCTCGAACAATGCGGCATACGGTTGCCCGGCATGCAAGTAGGCATAGCCCAGAACCAGACGTCGATCGGCATTCTTGGGAGCCTGATCCACCAGCCGTTGCCCCTCGGCGACGGCGGCTGCGCTCTGCCCCGCATCGGCCAGCACCATCACCTGCCCGAGTCGCAGGCCCTGGTGGTCGGGAAAACGGGCGGCGGCCCGACGGTAGATCGCCAGAGCCTGTGGCCACTGGCGCAGGTTGCGGTAAGCACGGCCCACACCGGCCAGGACATCGGCGGATAGGCTCTGCTCCGAGCCAGAGCGCTCATAGAGCGCAACGACTTCGTCGTCCTCGCCCGCCCAGCTGGCAATCAGCAGATGGTCCGTCAGGTAGCGCCGCGATTCCCGAGACGTCTGCTGCCCACGCAGAAAGGTCAACGCCGGTTCATAGCGACCCGCGCGAGCCTGTTCGATCAAGGCATCGTAGTGTGGCTGCGCCTGCAAGCAGGCACTCGACAGCAAGGTAGTGCAGAACAGAATGGTGCTTTCGAACCGGCGGAGCGCGCGCGGCGCTACCTGCCCTCGGTGTTTCTTTTGGGCCATGGGTACGTCCCTGTAATGTTCGGGTACCCACGACAGCAACAGCGGGAAAGCAACCTCGACGGCAACTTGACGGTGGCGCGCAGTATTCCACAAGCCCTTCAAAAGTCGACATTTTTCTGACGCTTAGCCAGCTTTTTTCCGCCCCAACCCGGCCGACCGAGCCTCGGCATCATCGCGATCTCCGCCCGTTTCGCAGCACGTTCCACGCACCTATACGGCGGAACCCCGCACATTGCCGCTGAAATGTCCACCGACTATAAGTCTGGTCATATGGACGGCAGTACCTTAACGGCAAAGGCGGTCACCAGGCGCTGTGCGGGGATAGCGTCACAGCGGGCGTGGCAATTGCTCCGTCTGGAATAAACCAAGGACGATCACCCTAGAAAGCGCTTCGAAGGACGGCTTGTCGAACCGCCCCGCGGGCGCTTCGTAGCTGTCACTTGACCTTGAAGCGGTTGACCAGCAGCACCAGGCGGTTATTGGACTCAAGCAGCGCTTCAGTGCTTTTATCGGCCTGATGACCGCTGCTGACCAATTCGTCGACCATGCGCCTGATCGCCACCATGTTCTGGTTGATCTCTTCGGTGACCGAACTCTGTTCCTCGGCAGCGGTGGCTATCTGCGCGCTGAGGTCGTGGATGCGGCTTACCGCCGAGGCCATGTCGTCGAGGCCGACGTTGACCCTTGAGGTGGTGTCGGCCGTGGCCTGGCAGCTGGCCTTGGTCTGATCCATGGCCTGTACGGCGGAGCCGACGCCCTGCTGCAGCTTGCTGAGCATTTCGTTGATTTCCGAGGTGCTCTGCTGGGTGCGACCGGCCAGGGCGCGCACCTCGTCGGCGACCACCGCGAAACCGCGGCCCTGCTCGCCGGCGCGCGCCGCCTCGATCGCCGCGTTGAGCGCCAACAGGTTGGTTTGCCCGGCGATCGAGCCGATCACCCCGAGCACGTCGTTGATCCGCTGGGCGTCCTCCTGCATCGCCTTGACCCGCTCGGTGGCGCGTTCCACCTCGTCGACCAGGGCCAGCACGCTGGTCGAGGCCTCGGCCACCACCAGTTTCGACTTGGCGGCATTTTCATTGGCGGTGCGGGTGAAGCTGGCGGTTTCAGTGGCGCTCTGCGCGACGCTATCGGCGGTGGAGCTCATTTCGGTGATGGCGGTCACCGCCTGATCGGTTTCGTTGGCATGCCGCGCCAGCACCTCATTGGTATGCCGTGACTGCTGCTGCAACTGCCGCAGTTCCTCGGCGATCACCGCACTGGCCTGGCCGACGTCGGCGATCATGTTCTGCAGGTAGGCGATAAAGCGATTGACCGAGCTGCCCACCGCATCCATTTCGTCCTCGCCTTTGAGGGCGATGCGCCGGGTCAGGTCGGCGTCGCCGGCCGACAGCGAATCGATGCTGCCGCGCAACACATGCAAACGCTGCATCAGTTGGCGGATGGCGAACAGGGTCGCGGCCAGCAACAGGATCACCAGGGGTATCTGCAGCATGGCCAGGGTTTTCAGCACCTCGCTGCTGTTTTGCGTGAGCAGACGGCTCGGCAGCGCCGCCGCCAACAGCCAGGGCGTGCCCTCGATCGGCTGCAGGAAGAAGGTCCAGTCGCTGCCGTCGGCGCCTTGATAGTCGTGCTTGAGCAAGGCGCGATCGCCGAGCTGGCCGAGGTTGTCATGAATTTCGCGAATAAACGGCGACTGGCTGGCCAACTCGGAAACATTGCGCAGGACGATCTCACCGCCGATCCCGGCCTGATTGCTCAGAACCTTGCCGTCGGGCTCGACGATCATCACCTCACCCTGGATCTCCTTTTCCATATCGGCCACCAGCCTGTTGAAGAAGCCCAGGGTCACGTCGATGGTCGAGACACCATAGGCTTCACCATCCTTGCGGATCGCCATGGCGCAATTGGTCCGCGGTTCGGCGCTGGCCTCATCCTTATAGGCCAAGGCCCAGGCACATTGGCCACTCGGCGCCTGCATGCCGTCGCGGTGCCAGGGTTGCTCGTAGTATTTGAGCGACTCGTCCGAGTTCCAATGGGTGTTAACCGTCAGCTTTCCGGACGCATCGCGGTGGAAGAAGGTGCTGTGCTTGTCGCGCTCGGAGCGCTTCTGCGGCAATGGCCAGATACCACCGCCAAACACCTTGGGGTCGCCGTACTGATCGACCAGGCCGGGCACCACCCGATCGATACTATCGCTGTCGAGCAGCGGCACGGTCTGGGTGATGCTGCGCGACTGCGCTTCGACCTTGGCCAGTTCAAACAGGATGCGCTCGGCGACCTCGTCGATATGGGCCAGTACCGTTTGCTCTTCCGCGACCCGTAACTGCGGTGCGATAAAGCGACGAATGCCCTCCTCGGTAATCAGGAAGATCACCACGATAAAGGCGATAAACATCGCCGTGTAGCGCGACTGAATGGTTTTGAACATACCCATGACTCACCTCTAGCGCTCAAAAACGACGCAGTGTCTGCCCCAGACATTCGCCGTTATCTGCCACGGCTTCAGTCCAGCTGCATGCCATAGCGCCCGTACAACGCCTGTACCCAACCGTCGCCATACATCCCTCGCAGCTCGGTTTGCAGACGCCGCAACAGCGCCGGATCGAGCTGCGGGTGGCAGGCGATGTCCTCCATCAAGGTCAAGAACGGTAATACCTCACGCGGCGCGGGGCCGTCCCGCTGGGCGCGCACCACCGCCGAGCTGGTGGCCCATAAGCGCGAACGCTGGCGTTGCAGCATGCGCAGGTTGAGCGCTTCGTTGTTCGAGTAGTGCACATCGAGGCCGCTGGCCTGCAGGTACTCGCCCGCCCCGGAACCCTGGTGGCTGAGGATGCTCAGGCCGCGCGCCTGTTCCAGGCTGAGCAGTTGCAGCTCGTCGTCGGCGCGGGCATAGAGGCCGAGGCGCGAAATCAACACCGGGCCGATCCAGACGTAGCCGGGCTCGCGTTCCTGCTGGCGTTCGACCAGCAGCGCACAGCTGTCCGGTTGCTGCTGGACCTGGCGCAACGCTCGCTGCAACGGCATAAAACGCAGCACATAAGGCGTCTGCGCACGACGGAACAGCTCTGCGGCCAGCTCGGGCACCAGCCCCTCGGCTTTGCCCGCGGCGGTTTGCTGGACCAGGGGCGGACGTTCCCAGGCGAACAGCTGCACTTCTGCTTGTAACGGCAGGCTGAGCGACAGCAGCAGAAGCAGGCTTACAGGCCGTGGAATAACGCAGCGGGCGATGGCTAGGCTGACTTCAACGCCACCTAGTCTCGCGCAGTAGCTTTTCAATGACCTGTTAATCCCACGCACGCAGGGCCTCCTCATAGGGCAGGGTGCGCCCGGCGGGCCTTTCGTCGGTCAATGCCGGCCAGGGCGCGCCGGCCTGTTGCAACCACTCGATGGGCGCGCGCGGCGGATTCAGTCTCGGTGCGCAGACGTGCTGCTGACGTTGGCCGACCTGTTGCAGGTGCTGATCGAACGCGGCCGCGAGATTTTCCAAGGCCTGGGCGGCGCTGAGCTGACCGGCCACCGCGGGGTGCAACTGGCGCCACCATTGGCTGGCCATGCCGCTGTAGTCCGGCACATTGGCGCCGGTCGGCGTCCAGCGCTGGGCGGCGGGGCTGCGGTAGAACTCGATCAGCCCACCAAGTCGGGGCGCGGCGGCGAGCAAGGCCGGCGACTCGATATCGGAATGGCGGATCGGCGTCAGGCCGACCAGGGTCTTGCGCAGCGACACGCTCTTCGACACCACGAACTGCGCGTACAGCCAGGCGGCCTGGCGTTGACGCAGCGGCGTGGCCTTGAGCAGGGTCCAGGCGCCGACATCTTGGTAGCCGGATTTCATCCCCTCGCGCCAATAAGCACCGCGCGGCGAAGGTGCGACGCGCCACTTCGGCTTGCCGTCGCCATCCACCATCGCGGAATCCGCCCGGGTGTAATCGGCGGTGAAGGCGGTGTACCAGAAAATCTGCTGGGCGATATGGCCTTGCGCCGCGACATTGCCGGCCTGGTTGAAGCTCATTTGCCGGGCATTGGCCGGCGCGTAGCGTTGCAGCCAATCGATATATTGCTGCAGCGCGTAGACCGCGGCCGGGCTGTCGAGAGCGCCGCCCCGGGCCATGCTGGCGCCGACCGGCCGGCAATTCTGGACACGGATGCCCCAATCGTCGACCGGCAGGCCGTTGGGCAGGCCACTATCACCGACACCGGCCATGCCCAGCCAGGCGTCAGACAAGCGCCAGCCCAGGGACGGGTCGAAGCCGCCGTAATCCATATGGCCGTAGACCCGCTGGCCGTCGATTTCCTTGACCTGCTCGCTGAAGAACGCGGCGATATCCTCGTATGCCGACCAGTTCTGCGGCACGTCCAGCTCGTAGCCGTAGCGCTCGCGAAAGGCTTTGCGCAAGTCCGGGCGGGCGAACCAGTCCTGGCGGTACCAATAGAGGTTGGCGAATTGCTGATCGGGCAGCTGATAGAGCTTGCCGTCCGGCGCGGTAACGAAGGGCAGGCCGATGAAATCCTCGAGATCCAGCGTCGGCAAGGTGACGCTGGCGCCCTCGCCGTCCATGAAATCGCTGAGCACCAGCACCTGGTTGTCGCGAAAATGCTGGCCGAGCAGATCGCTGTCGCTGACATAGGCGTCGTACAGCGCCAGGCCGGTTTCCTGTTGGGTGCGCAGCTTGTTGACCACATCGTCTTCGCCGCTGATCTCGTGGATCACGCGGATACCGGTGAGCTGGCTGAACAGCGGTGCCAGGACGTTGGCTTCGTACCAATGGGTATGGATGCGCTCGGCGATCACCCGCACCTGCACACCCTGAAAGGGTTTGCTCGCCTCGATGAACCAGGCCAGCTCGTCGCGCTGCGCGCTGGCCGACAACGAACTGGGCTGTAATTCATTCAAGGCGGCCTGCAGTGGGTCTTCCGCATAGGCGTATGCAACGGTGCTGAAGAGCAGAATAAGCCCGAAAACGGCGTGCATGCGAGCCTCCAGTTGTGCTCCAAGTAACTCTAGCAGGTGACAGAGAAAGCACTTCGCCATGCAGTCATCGAGGGAGTTGCGGCAGCGAATACGTCGCCGAGGAGAACGCCTAGACTTACGTCCAATGGGAATCCGCACGACCTAGGCCGACCATACCCATCCAGTGAACCGTCGAGGCTGCACATGAGCACAGCGGATGCCTTCGCCCAAGCCGGCAAAGCAGCGGTATTGCAGAATATCCAGGGCACCATGGAGTTCCTGCAGAAGTTTCCGCCGTTCAATCAAATGGACACCGCCCACCTGGCCTACCTGGTGGAAAACTGCCAGCTGCGCTTCTATGGCGAAGGCGAGACCATCATCAAGCCCACCGACGGCCCGGTCGCGCACTTCTATATCGTCAAGCAGGGCCGTGTGCATGGAGAGCGGCCGCATTCGGCGCGACGCGGCACCGAGACCACCTTCGAGATCGCCACCGGCGAATGCTTCCCCTTGGCCGCGCTGATCGGCGAACGCGCCACCCGCACCGAACACCTGGCGGCCGAGGACACCTTCTGCCTGCTGCTGAGCAAAACGGCCTTCGTCAAACTGTTCGCGGTATCCAACCCGTTGCGCGATTTCGCCTTGCGCGGGGTCAGCAGCCTGCTCGACCAGGTCAACCAGCAGGTGCAATTGCGCGCGGTGGAAACCCTCGGCGCCCAGTACTCGCTGGACACCCGCCTGGGCGAACTGGCGATGCGCCAACCAATCGGCTGCGCACCCGATACGCCGTTGCGCGAAGCGGTCAAGCAGATGCACGAGCAACACGTCGGCAGCATAGTGGTGGTCGACCCACAGCAGCACCCGCTGGGCATTTTCACCCTGCGCGATCTGCGCCGGGTGGTGGCCGACGGCACCGCGCTGGATCAGCCAATCGGCAGCCTGATGACGCCCGAACCCTTCCACCTGCCGCCGGACGCCAGCGCCTTCGACGCGGCCATCGCCATGACCGAACGGCACATCGCCCATATCTGCCTGGTCGAACACGGCAAGCTGTGCGGCGTGGTCTCCGAGCGTGACCTGTTCTCCCTGCAGCGGGTCGACCTGGTGCACCTGGCGCGCACCATTCGCCATGCCGGCACGGTGGAAAACCTGGCAGCGCTGCGCAGCGACATCCGCCTGTTGGTCGACCGCATGCTGGCCCACGGCGCCAGCTCGACGCAGATCACCCACATCATCACCCTGTTCAACGATCACACCGTTTGCCGGGTGATCGAACTGACCATCGATGACCTCGGCAACCCCGGCGTGCCGTTCAGTTGGCTGTGCTTTGGCAGCGAGGGGCGCCGCGAGCAGACCCTGCTCACCGACCAGGACAATGGCATCCTCTTCGAGGCCCGCGATGACGCCGAGGCGGCGGCGATCCGCGGCCGCCTGCTGCCCCTCGCCCAGGAAATCAATCAGCGCCTGGCGCAATGCGGTTTCACCCTGTGCAAGGGCAATATCATGGCCGGCAACCCCGAGCTGTGCCTGTCGCGCCAGGAGTGGTCGCGGCGCTTCAAGGGCTTCGTCAACGAGGCGACGCCGGAGAACCTGCTGGGCTCGAGCATTTATTTCGACTTGCGTCTGGTCTGGGGCCCGAGCGAGGGCTGTGAGCAACTGCGCGAAGAGCTGCTGAGGCTGATCGCCGGCAATACCCTGTTCCAGCGCATGCTGGCGGAAAATGCCCTGCGCCAGCGTCCGCCGCTGGGGCTGTTCCGCGATTTCGTGCTGGCCCGTAAAGGCGCCGAGAAGGACACCCTGGATCTCAAGGTGCAGGGCCTGACACCCTTCGTCGATGGCGCGCGCGTGCTCGCCCTGGCCCATGGCGTCGAAGGCTGCAATACCCTGGAACGGCTGCGCGCCCTGATCGAAAAAGGCGTGATAGAGCCCCTCGACGGGGCGGCCTACGAGGAGGCCTACCATTTCATCCAGCAGACGCGCATGCAACAACACCAGTTGCAGGCACGCAATCAGCAGCCCTATTCCAACCGGATCGACCCGGACAACCTCAACCACTTGGACCGACGCATCCTGCGCGAGTCCTTCCGCCAAGCCCAACGCCTGCAAAGCAGCCTGGCGCTGAGGTATCAGCTATGAGCAAATTCACCTGGTTCAGCGGGCGCGGCCCGGCCCTGACCCACAACCAACTGGAACGTCGCCGCCAACTGAGCGAGCCGGCCGAGCTTGATGAACGCAGTCTGCGCCAGCAGCGTTTCATCGTTCTCGACCTGGAAACCAGCGGCCTGAACATGCGCCGCGACCAAGTGCTGTCGATCGGCGCGGTGGTAATCGAAAACGGCGGCATAGACCTTAGCCGGCAGTTCGAATGCACCCTGCAGCGCGACGGTCATAAGGCCAGCGCCAGCACCCTGATCCACGGCATCGCCCCCAGCGAAATCGCCAACGGCGTCGAGCCGGCCGAGGCCTTGCTGGATTTTATGGAGTTTGTCGGCGACAGCCCGCTGCTAGCCTTTCATGCAGAATTCGACCGACGCATGCTGGCCCGCGCCCTCAAGCAGAGCCTGGGCTACCGCCTGCGCCATGATTTTTTCGATGTTGCCGAACTGGCCCCGCTGCTCTGCCCGCAAGCACGTATCCCTCACGGCGGCCTGGACGACTGGACCCGCTATTTCGGCTTGCAGGTGCAACAGCGCCATCACGCCAGCGCCGACGCCCTGGTCACCGCCGAACTGGCCCTGATCCTGTTCAGCAAGGCGCGCCAGCAGCAGCTCGACAACCTGCAAGCCCTGCAACGGCACCTGGCCAGCTGGCAGCGCCGGCAACGCGCGCATTCGCTGCATCGCCGGCATTAAACCAGTAGCCGGGATAAAATCCGGGGAACAATCTCCACAGCAAAATCGCTCCCGAATTGCGCCCAGGCTTATTCGGGCTACCCAATGCCCGTAGGGTGCGCCACGCGCACCAACATGCCCCCAACACATCACCGGCCGCGAACATCTGCGAGCCTGTCAGGTACGCACGGCACACCCTACAGATCGCGCATCAACAAACCATATTCCAGCTGCACATCCGCCGGCACAGGCAGGTACAGCACATGGCCGTCGCCGGGGGCGACTTGCATGCCTTGGCCTTGGCGGTTTTCCAGGTGAGCGAGGTTGAAACGCAGGTTGCCCTGGGGCGTCATCAGTTCCAGGCCGTCGCCGAGGGCGAAGCGGTTTTTCACCCGCACTTCGGCCAGCTCACCGCGGCGTTCGCCGGTCAACTCGCCGACGAACTGCTGGCGTTCGGAAACCGAGCTGCCACGTTCGTAGTTCTGGTACTCGTCATGCACGTGGCGGCGCAGAAAGCCCTCGGTGTAACCGCGGTGCGCCAGGGATTCCAGGGTGCCCATCAGGGATTTGTCGAACGGCCGGCCGGCAACGGCATCGTCGATCGCCTTGCGGTAGACCTGGGCGGTGCGCGCCACGTAGTAATGGGATTTGGTCCGGCCTTCGATCTTCAGCGAGTGCACGCCCATCCGTACCAGGCGCTCGACGTGCTGCACCGCGCGCAGATCCTTGGAGTTCATGATGTAGGTGCCGTGCTCGTCCTCGTAGGCGGCCATCTGCTCGCCGGGACGGCTGTCGTCTTCGAGGAGAAACACCTGATCGGTCGGCGCGCCCACGCCCAGGGTCGGCTCGACGATACGCACGATATCGCCCAGCTCATTCTCCTGCGCCGTTTCCGCCTTGTACTGCCAGCGGCAGGCGTTGGTGCAGCTGCCCTGGTTGGGGTCGCGTTTATTGATATAGCCGGACAGCAGGCAGCGCCCGGAATAGGCCATGCACAGCGCGCCGTGGACGAACACCTCCAGCTCCATCCCTGGCACTTCGCTGCGGATCTCGGCGATCTCTTCCAGCGACAGCTCACGCGACAGAATCACCCGGGAGAGACCCTGCTGCTGCCAGAATTTGACGCTGGCCCAGTTCACCGCATTGGCCTGCACCGAGAGGTGGATCGGCATCTGCGGAAAGTGTTCGCGCACTAGCATGATCAGGCCGGGATCGGACATGATCAGCGCGTCCGGGCCCATCTCGATCACCGGCTGCAGATCCTTCAAGAAGGTCTTCAGCTTGGCGTTGTGCGGCGCGATATTGACCACCACATAAAACTGCTTGCCCTGGGCATGGGCTTCGGCGATGCCCAGGGCCAGGTTGGCGTGATCGAATTCGTTGTTGCGCACCCGCAGGCTGTAGCGCGGCTGCCCGGCATACACCGCATCCGCGCCATAGGCGAAGGCGTAGCGCATGTTTTTCAGGGTGCCTGCAGGGGACAGCAGTTCGGGGTGGCTATAGGGTGAGGTGGCCATAAACCGCGGGCTCGGAAATCCAGGGGGGATGGGATTCTAGAGAGCCAGCCGGCTGGCCGCATTGATCTGGGTCTATACCAGCGCCTGCGACTCCAGGTGGAGGCAGGCGGAATAGAACACAAGCTGTTACTGCGAAAGCCCTGGATCCGAGCTGCAAATCAGGGGCTATCTCAAACCATTCTTTACTGGCAGACCTGCCGGTAGAGCACATCATCCTTGGCAATGCGCTTCAACTGGTCCAGCAGCGGCTTTTTCTCTGCATCCAGAGGCAGCAGTTCTGCCGTGGCGCAATTAAGCAGGTGGGGCTGATGGCTGACGCGGTCGATGTGCTGCTTTTCAAAGCGGTACAGGTTGAAGGCGACAACCGCGCTGCCGTCTGCCTCCTGGCGCTGCAGGCTATTGCTATCGAGCACGGTAAAGGCCGTGGTCATCGGCCAGTAGAACGTCCAGGGCCGCCAGAACACCTCGCCGGTTTCACTGGCCACCAGCACCGACTCAGCCGGCTGACGCTGCAGCTGGTGGTCGAACCAGGAGTACTCGTAATAAATCTGGTAGCTCAGCATGCCCAAACCGCCAAACGCGGGAATGATCCACTTCGGCAAGCGGTTGCGCGTCAGTTTGCGCAGCAGCATGGCAATACCAGCCGCCCCCAGCCCCGAAACCACGATGGCAAGTATCGTCCACAACATTGACTGACTCCCGATAAAAAACTGCCTGGCGCTGTTGATAACGTTGCGCCGCGACGCGCCCGAAAGGTGGGCGCCATGGATTGCTGGAAATAAAACGGGCCTCCCAAGGAGGCCCGCTGGCAAGACCCTGATCAAAGATGACCGGGGGTGATTATGCTCAGTGGCTCAACGCGCCACCAGCACCTTTGGGAGTACGCACGCTTTCCACCAGGTCCTGAATTTCCTGCGGCGGTGCAACGCTGACCAGCGACACCGCGTAGGCGACCGCGAAGTTGATCACAGCACCCACGGTACCAATCGACAGCGGCGAGATGCCGAACATCCAGTTATCCGGGGTGTTGGCGAAGGTCGCAGTGCCAGGGATAAAGAACCAGCCCAGGTACAGGAAGATGTAAACAACGGTGAACACCAGGCCTACCAGCATGCCGGCAATAGCGCCCTTGTCGTTTACCCGCTTGGAGAAGATCCCCATCATCAGCGCCGGGAACAGCGTGGCCGCGGCTATGCCGAAGGCCAACGCCACCACCTGCGCGGCAAAGCCGGGCGGATTGAGCCCCAGCCAGGTGGCCAGCAGGATCGCGATCGCCATGGAGATCCGCGCAGCGAGCATTTCCCCCTTCTCGCTGATCTTGGGATTGATCATGTTCTTGATCAGGTCATGACTCACCGCCGAGGATATAGCCAGCAACAGACCAGCAGCCGTCGACAACGCCGCAGCAATTGCACCCGCTGCAATCAGGCCGATAACCCAGCCCGGCAGGTTGGCGATTTCCGGGTTGGCCAGTACCAGAATATCGTTGTTAACGGTCAGCTCGTTGCCCTTCCAGCCGCGGGTTTCAGCGGTCGGGGTAAAGGCTGGAGCAGCATCGTTGTACAGCTGAATGCGACCGTCAGTGTTCTTGTCTTCCCACTTGATCAAACCGGTGGTTTCCCAGGTCTTGACCCACTCAGGACGCTCTTCATACGCCAGTGCTGGAGCCTCGACACCCTGCGGATAAACAGTGGTCAGCAGGTTCAGGCGTGCCATGGAGGCCACAGCCGGAGCGGTGAGGTACAGCAGGGCGATAAACACCAGAGTCCAGCCGGCCGACCAACGCGCGTCGGCAACTTTCGGCACGGTGAAGAAGCGAATGATCACGTGCGGCAGACCGGCCGTACCAATCATCAGCGACATGGTGAAGAGCACCATGTTCAGCTTGTTGCTGACATCGGCGGTGTAGTCGGTAAAGCCCAGACCCGAGACGACTTCATTGAGTTTCTGCAGCAGCGGCATACCTGATTCAGCATGCTCACTGAACATACCGAACATCGGAATCGGATTGCCCGTCAGTTGCAGGGAGATGAATACCGCCGGAATGGTGTAGGCGATGATCAGCACCACGTATTGGGCAACCTGGGTGTAGGTAATGCCCTTCATCCCGCCGAACACCGCGTAGCAGAACACCACGCCGGCAGCGATCCAGATACCGGTGGAGTTGCTCACTTCGAGGAAGCGCGAGAAGGCCACACCAGCACCGGCCATCTGACCGATCACGTAGGTGACGCAGATGATGATCAGGCAGACCACTGCAGCCAGGCGTGCACCGTTGCTGTAGAAGCGATCACCGATAAAGTCCGGCACGGTGAACTTGCCGAACTTGCGCAGGTACGGCGCCAGCAGCATGGCCAGCAGCACATAGCCACCGGTCCAGCCCATCAGGAAGGTTGAGTTGGCATAACCGCCTGCGGCGATCAGACCGGCCATGGAAATAAAAGACGCCGCGGACATCCAGTCGGCTGCAGTTGCCATGCCGTTGGTGACCGGGTGAACACCACCGCCGGCGACGTAGAATTCCTTGGTCGAGCCGGCGCGTGCCCAGACAGCGATGCCAAAGTAGAGCGCGAAGGAAGCGCCCACAAACAGCATATTGATTACAAACTGGCTCATGGATTATTCCTCGACACCGAATTGTTTATCGAGTTTGTTCATTCTCCAGGCGTAAAAGAAAATGATCACGACAAAGGTAATGATCGAACCTTGCTGGGCGAACCAGAAGCCAAGGTCGGTACCGCCGACAGAAATACCTGCCAGCATGGGTCGAAGAAGTATGGCGAAGCCGTAAGACACCAGGGCCCAGACAATCAGGCTCCAAGTTATCAGCCGAACATTCGCCTTCCAGTACGCTGTGGCATTAGCTTGATCAGAAGTCATAAACTCCTCCGGTTATTGTTATTCTCATGCACCTTCAAGCTAGCAGCAGACCTCTATTTCCGACAGCTAGACCTTGGTATTAGCCACCTGCGGTGCTTCCACCGAGGCCTTTCTGTCGAATTAACAGTTACTTGCAGCAACTCCAGCAAATGGCCGAAGAAGTAGGGACAACTTTGCTCTAACGGACCGCTGAAAAACCTAGAAACCAGCGCCTCTGCCGACATGGCAGAGACCTGGCACTCGCCCAAACGCCATGTTCGAATAACGCCCAGGCCAAAGATCAACTCACCCAGCCCAAGGATTCAGGAGTCCAACATGTCCAGCCCCAGCATGAGCCTGTTCTATTCCGCCACCTCGCCCTTCGTACGCAAGGTCATGGTGCTACTGCACGAGACCGGCCAGCTCGACCGGGTGCGGCTCGAAGAAGTGCAGCTCAGCCCGACCAGCCCCAGCGCCGCGGTCAACGCCGGCAACCCGGCCGGTAAAATTCCGGCGCTGCGTCTGGCCGACGGCAGCGTGCTGCATGACAGCCGGGTAATCCTCGATTACCTCGACCGCCAGCATGTCGGCGACCCGCTGATCCCCCTCGATGGCCCGGCGCGCTGGCGGCGCCTGACCCTGGCCTCGCTGGCCGACGCCGTGCTCGATGCCGCTGTGCTGATCCGCTACGAAACCTTTCTGCGCCCCGAAGAAAAGCGCTGGGACGATTGGCAGGTCGCGCAGCTGGATAAGATCGAGCGCGCCCTGGCGCAGCTGGAAGCTGAGGCCATCGCCGAACTGACCTGCCATTTCGATGTTGCCGCCATCGGCGTGGCCTGCGCCCTCGGCTACCTGGACTTTCGCCAGGCCGAATTGGGCTGGCGCCAGCGCTACCCGCAGCTGGCCGGCTGGTATGCCGACGTCTGCCAGCGGCCGTCGATGCAGGCGACCCAGCCGCCGCTGTAAGTCATTGCAGCACCTGCAGTTCGGCCGGGACGTTATAACGCTGACCGTCATAAGTCAGCCGGTAGCGCTCGCGCCCTGGCTCCTCGACGCGCTGGCAGTCATCCCCTAGCACCTCAGCGCGCGAGGCGAGGCGGCGCTCACTGAGCAGCAGATCGAAAAAACCATCACGCCCGGGCTTTTCACTCACGGCCAGGGTCACCTCACGCCGATCAAACTCGCCAGCACAGTTGCCATCCCACTCACCGGAGAAGCTGCCCATCAGCAGCCCCATCAAAGGCACCTGTAAGCGCTCGCCATCCAGCAGGTACAAGTTCATGGACGTTTCGGCGAAAGGATTGACGCGGGAGCTGCCACGCCGATTGATACGCAAGCCAAAAGCCAACTGCTGGTCGCTCAAGCGATAGCGCGCAGTGTCGAAGGCCATGCCATCGACATAGATTGCGTTCCAATCCAACAGATCAGACTCCAGCCGACGTGCCTGGATTTGCCCGGTGGCGGTTGCCACCACCAGGATTTCCAGATCGGTTTCGCCATAGCCTTCATAACTGGCCTTCGGCAAAGGCACTGCCACCAGAGTGAACTGCGGCTGCGCAGGCCAGACCTTACAGACCACCGCAGCTGCTGCCACTGCCTCATCGCCGTAGGCCACCTGCAGAATCTGCGGCAGTTGCTCACGGCACTCATCCGCTTGGGCGTGACCCAGCCCAAATAGCGCGATCACGGCTAGGGCCGCTTTGTTGAGGTTCATCCTTGCTCCTTGTTGGTTGCCCACCGGGCTTGCGCTCAGGCCGCATTCTAACCTCTCCGCGACTGCCCGCAGATCAGGCACAACGCTATCAACCCACATCTCCTTCCCCACCCTACGCCCCAGGAATTTGCCCCGCAGAGGATGTGCCCAGCCCAGGCGTTAACCAGTATCAGCGCGTGGTGGAAACAACAAAAACAACTTCGGGAAGCGAACCATGCACAACCTCCGATTGCAGCGGCACCTGCTCACCCTTCTGC
The DNA here is from genome assembly GCA_946886875.1 of uncultured Pseudomonas sp. The sequence continues at coordinate 1,848 of CAMPJN010000023.1, read as the reverse complement.
TCGCAAGCGCAAGCCTGGCCGCTACGGCCACTGCCGAGCCCCTCGAACCCGGCCCCGACGAGGCCTTGCTCTATTACCAGCGTGACGACGGTGCCTATGACGGCTGGGGTCTGCACCTGTGGAACACCCCGCAATGCGCCGGCGTACGCGACGGCACCAGTTGGGACCAACCGCTGGCGCCAGCCGGTATCAATGCCGAGTACGGTGCCTGGTACAGCATCCCGTTAAGCGCCGATGCCAGCTGCCTGAATCTGATCATGCACAAGGGCGACGACAAGGATCTCGGTGGCGGCGACCTGACCTGGCGCTTCGACGAGCTGGGCCGGCGGGTGTTCAGCCTGAGCGGCAGCGGCCAGTTATCCGCCACGCCCATAGGCGCAACACCGCTGCTGATCGACGGCGCCCGCGCCCACTGGCTCGACCCGCAGACCCTGGTGCTGCACGGCGGCAGCGATGCGGCGCGACTGGAGCTACGTTATTCGGCGCAGGCGGACATCGTCATCGATAGTGAGAGTCGCAGTGTCAGCGGCGGCCAAGCCATCGTCCTGCAACCGGGCAGCCTCAGCGATGCGCTGAAAGCCCGCTTCCCCCATCTGGCCGAGCAGCCGGCCTATCACCTGGAACCGACAGCCAAAACTCTACGCGCCGCACTGAAAAGCCAGTTGCTGCTGCTCGCTTTTGATGCCGACGACAAGCTCACGGCCGCCACCCAGGTGCAGACTCCCGGCGTGCTCGATGCGCTCTATGCCTATCGCGGCAAGCTCGGTGCGCTGGTCGATGATCGGCACGTGCGTTTTCGCCTGTGGGCACCCACCGCTCAGCAGGTGCGCCTGCATGTTTTCGACCGCAACAAGCGGCTGCTGCCCGGCTTTCCGGCGCAGATGCGCGAACGCCATGGCGTCTGGACCTACAACGGCTCCAAGCAGCTGGACCGTCACTACTACCAGTACGAAGTCAGCGTCTACCACCCCGTCAGCGGGCGCATCGAAACCAGCCTGACTAGCGACCCCTACGCCCTCAGCCTGTCGCGCAACAGCCAGTACGCCCAGGTGGTGGATCTGGATGCCGCCGATCTCAAACCCGCCGGCTGGGACAACTTGCAGCCATCGCGCGCGGCCAAGCCGGAAGCGCGGGTGATCTACGAAACCCAAGTGCGCGACTTCAGCGCCAACGACAGCCAAGTGCCTGCCGCGCAGCGCGGCACCTACCTGGCCTTCGCCCAACCGCAGAGCCAGGGCGTTCAGCACTTGCGCGACCTGCGCCGCGCTGGCTTGACTGATGTGCAACTGCTGCCGGTGTTCGATATCGCCACGGTGAATGAAGACCCACAGCAGCGCGTCGGCCTGGACGACGCCTTCGCCAAGCTCTGCGCGCTGTCCGCCGAGGCCCGCGATAACTGGGCCGGCTATTGCAATGCCGGCACCATCCGCGAAGTGCTGCAAGGCTTCGATCCGGCTAGCGGTGAAGCCCAGGCGTTGCACAACGACCTGCGCGCCCTGGACGCCTTCAACTGGGGCTACGATCCCTTCCACTACACGGTGCCGGAAGGCAGCTACGCCAGCGAAGCCGAAGGCGTGCAGCGCATCCGCGAATTCCGCCGCATGGTCCAGGGGCTGGCCAAGCTGGGGCTGAATACGGTGATGGATGTGGTCTATAACCACACCCACGCTTCCGGCCTGGGCGAGCAATCGGTGCTCGACAAGCTGGTGCCCGGCTATTACCACAGGCGCGATCCGGTAACGGGCGCGGTGGAGCGCTCGACCTGCTGCGACAACACTGCCTCCGAGCACGCGATGATGGAAAAGCTGATGGTCGATTCGCTGCGGGTCTGGGCGCGCGACTACAAGA
>CAMPJN010000022.1 GCA_946886875.1 uncultured Pseudomonas sp. | reverse complement strand
GCGAGCGAATTGGTGTGGCCATGGGTTCCGGTATCGGCGGTTTGACCAATATCGAGAACAACTGCAAGTCGTTGAGCGAGCAGGGGCCGCGGCGCATTTCGCCGTTCTTCGTGCCAGGTTCGATCATCAATATGATTTCAGGCTTCCTGTCGATCCATTTGGGGTTGCAGGGGCCGAACTATGCCATCGCCACGGCATGCACCACCGGCACCCACTGTATCGGTATGGCAGCACGCAACATCATGTACGGCGAGGCCGATGTGATGGTGGCTGGTGGTGCCGAGATGGCTTCCTGCGGCCTCGGTCTGGGTGGCTTCGCTGCCGCACGTGCGCTGTCGACGCGCAATGACGAGCCGACCAAAGCCAGCCGGCCGTGGGACAAGGGCCGCGACGGTTTCGTGCTTTCAGACGGGGCCGGCGCTCTGGTGCTGGAAGAGTTGGAGCACGCCAAGGCGCGTGGCGCGCATATCCATGCCGAGCTGATCGGTTTCGGTATGAGTGGCGATGCCTACCATATGACCTCGCCGCCGGAAGATGGCGCGGGTGCGGCGCGTTGCATGAGCAATGCCCTGCGCGATGCTGGGCTGAATCTCGATCAGGTGCAGTACATCAATGCCCACGGCACTTCGACATCGGCCGGCGACAAAGCAGAGGTTGCGGCGGTGAAGTCGGTGTTCGGTGAGCAGGCCTACAAGTTGGCGGTTAGTTCGACCAAGTCGATGACCGGCCACTTGCTCGGTGCCGCCGGCGCGGTCGAGGCTATATTCAGCATTCTGGCGATTCGCGATCAGGTCGCGCCGCCGACGATCAATCTGGACGAGCCCGATGAGGGCTGCGATCTGGACTTCGTGGCGCACCAGGCGAAAGCCTTGCCGATCGAGGTGACGTTGTCCAACTCCTTCGGTTTCGGCGGAACCAATGGCTCCCTGGTATTTCGTCGGTTCGCCGACTGATGCTCAGTTGGGTCGACGGCCAGCCCGCCGAGTCGCTATCGCTACGGGATCGCGGCTTGGCCTATGGTGATGGCCTGTTCGAAACCATCGCGGTTAGGGCGGGTTCACCGTCCTTGCTAGATCGCCATATGGTACGCCTGGCTGAAGGCTGCGCGCGGCTGCATATCCCTATCGATCCGTCATCGATTCGTGCCGAGGTATTGGCCTTCAGCCAGTTGCTGGGCGAGGGCGTGGCCAAATTGATCGTGACCCGTGGCGACGGTTTGCGCGGCTATGCAGCGCCGCAGCCTGCACAGCCGCGGCGGATTCTGCAGGGCGGTGCGCAGCCCGGCTATCCCGCGGTAAACGCCGAGCAAGGCGTACGCCTGTTCCCCTGCGCTACGCGTTTGGCCGAGCAGCCGGCGTTGGCAGGTCTCAAGCATCTCAACCGTCTGGAGCAGGTTCTGGCCCGTGGCGAATGGCAGGATGCCGAGCATGCCGAAGGCTTGATGCGCGATAGCAGCGGGCGGATCATCGAGGGCGTTTACAGCAATCTGTTTCTGCTACGTGAAGGTCGCCTGGCGACCCCCGATTTAGCCCGTTGCGGTGTCGCAGGGGTGATGCGTGCCGAGGTGCTGGAGCGCGCCGCTGCACTTGGTATGGCCTGCGAAATTCGCGATATCAGCCTCGATGAACTACTCGCGGCCGATGAAGTGTTTCTCTGCAATAGCCTCTATGGCATCTGGCCGGTAAGAGCCCTGCAAGCACGCGACTGGCCGGTTGGCCCGCTCACCCGTAAACTGCAGGCTAATATCCGCGATCTACTGGACTGTTAATTAGTGATACGCAAACTATTGCTGCTGCTTGAAGGCGGTGTACTGCTGGCCGCCATATTGGTGGTGTTCGTTGCCTGGCAACAGCATTCGGCTTTACAGCAACCGCTGAATCTGAGCGAAGAGCGCCTGTTGGAAGTGCCCGCCGGAGCGACACCGGGTGGCGTGCTCAACCGCTTGCAAAGCGAAGGGGTGCTGCGCGGCGCCTTCTGGTTACGCCAATACTGGCGCTTCAACCTGGCCAATCAACCGCTGCACAGCGGCGAGTACCGCTTGACCCCTGGCCTCAAAGTCGTCGATATGCTGGGCTTGTGGCGCAAGGGCGAGGTGGTGCAGTACAGCCTGACCCTGGTCGAAGGCTGGAGTTTTCGCCAGGTGCGCGCTGCATTGGCGCGGGAAACCCGGCTGGAGCAAACCCTGGACGGCCTGAGCGACGCCGGAGTGATGAAGCGTCTGGGTCAGCCCGGACTCAACCCAGAAGGCCGTTTCTTTCCCGATACCTATCGTTATGTGGGCGGCATGAGCGATCTTGATCTGCTCAAGCAGGCCTATGCCCGTCTGGAAATGGTCTTGGCCGAAGAGTGGCAGGCGCGAGCCGAGGGCTTGCCCTACAAGGAGCCTTACGACGCGCTGATCATGGCTTCGATGATCGAGAAGGAGACCGGCGTACCCGAAGAGCGTAGCGAGATCGCCGGGGTGTTCGTAAGACGTTTGCGCATCGGCATGCGTCTGCAAACCGACCCCACGGTAATTTTCGGCATGGGCGAGCGCTACAACGGCAGAATCACCCGCGCCGATCTGCTCGATCCTACGCCTTACAATACTTACGCGATCGATGGCATGCCGCCGACGCCTATTGCCCTGGTCGGGCGCGAGGCGATCCACGCCGCGCTACATCCGGCCGCGGGTAAGAGCCTGTATTTCGTGGCCCGGGGCGATGGCAGTCATGTGTTTTCCGATAGTCTCCAGGCGCATAATCGCGCGGTGCGTGAGTACCAGCTCAAGCGGCGCGCTGACTACCGCTCCAGTCCGGCTCCCGCACAGCAAACATCTGAATAAGGACGGCCCGTGAGCGGTTTGTTTATTACCCTGGAAGGCCCTGAAGGCGCCGGCAAAAGCACCAATCGCGACTATCTGGCCTCGTGCCTCGGCGAAGCCGGGATCGAGGTACTGCTGACCCGTGAGCCCGGCGGTACGCCGTTGGCGGAGCGTATTCGTGAGTTGCTCCTGGCGCCCAGTGATGAGCCGATGGCCGCCGATACCGAACTGTTACTGGTCTTTGCCGCCCGTGCGCAACACTTGTCGCAGGTGATTCGTCCTGCACTGGCGCGCGGCTGCGTGGTGTTGTGCGACCGTTTCACCGACGCGACCTATGCTTATCAGGGCGGTGGCCGTGGCCTGTCGCATGCGCGCATCGCTGTATTGGAAGAGTTCGTCCAAGGCGAGCTGCGCCCTGATCTGACCCTGGTCTTCGATTTGCCGGTGGAAATCGGCTTGGCGCGCGCCGCCGCTCGAGGGCAACTGGACCGCTTCGAGCGAGAAGCGCGCAGCTTCTTCGAAGCCGTACGCCAGACCTACCTGCAGCGCGCCGCTGCCGAGCCACAGCGCTACCGTATCGTCGATGCGGCGCAACCCTTGGCGCAGGTTCAGGATTCGCTGAATAAGCTATTGCCGCAGATCCTGGAGTTGGCTCATGGCTGATGCCTACCCCTGGCAGGATTCCCTGTGGCAGCAGCTGGCCGGGCGTAGCCAGCATGCCCATGCGTACCTGCTGCATGGCCCGGCCGGCATCGGCAAGCGAGCCCTGGCCGAGCGCCTGATGGCGCGTTTGCTGTGTCAGAAGCCCGCAGGGTTGGATGCCTGCGGCCAGTGTAAGTCCTGCCATTTGCTGGCCGCCGGAACTCATCCCGACAACTTTATTCTCGAACCGGAAGAAGCCGACAAAGCGATCAAGGTCGATCAGGTGCGCACCCTGGTTGGCTTCGTGGTGCAGACCGCGCAGCTCGCTGGACGCAAGGTGGTGCTGGTCGAGCCGGCCGAGTCGATGAACCTGAACGCTGCCAACGCCTTGCTGAAAAGTCTCGAAGAGCCTTCCGGCGATACCGTGTTGCTGCTGATCAGTCATCAGCCCAGTCGCTTGCTACCGACGGTGAAGAGCCGCTGCGTGCAACAGGCCTGCCCCTTGCCGAGCGAGACGATGAGCCTGGAATGGCTGGCCAAGGCACTGCCGGACTGTAGCGCTGAAGAGTGCGCCGAACTGCTCTGCCTGGCCGCGGGTTCGCCCTTGGTGGCCGTGCGTATGCATGCCCAGGGCGTGCGCGAGCAGCGGGCGCAGGTGGTCGAGGGGGTGAAAAAACTGATCAAGCAGCAAATTGCTCCAAGTCAGTTGGCAGAGAGTTGGAACGCGGTATCGTTGCACCTGTTGTTCGACTGGTTCTGCGATTGGTCGCAGTTACTGCTGCGCTATCAGTTAACCCGCGACGAAACAGGGTTGGGGCAGGTCGATATGCGCAAGGTGGTGCAGTATCTGGCGGAGAAAACCCCGCAAGCGAAGGTCCTGGCAATACAGGACTGGTTGCTGATGCAACGGCAGAAAGTCATCGGCAAGGCCAACCTTAACCGTGTCTTGCTTCTCGAAGCGCTGTTGGTGCAGTGGGCAAGCTTGCCCGGACCGAGCTAGAATCGTTTATCGAGTCATAAGAAATCAGGATGTCGCATGAGCTTGCCACCTAATTTGGGTCCGCGTAACGGAATTTTGTCTCTGACCATCAAAGACAAATCCGTGCTCTATGCCGCTTACATGCCCTTCGTAAAAAACGGCGGGTTGTTCATCCCGACCAACAAGAATTACAAGCTCGGTGACGAAGTCTTCATGTTGCTCAATTTGATGGACGAGCCTGAAAAAATTCCGGTTGCCGGCAAAGTCGTATGGATCACTCCCAAGGGCGCCCAAGGCAACCGTGCCGCCGGGGTAGGGGTGCAGTTCAACGATGGCGACAACACCGCGCGCAATAAGATCGAAACCTACCTGGCCGGCGCACTGACCTCGGATCGCCCCACCCATACCATGTGACTGCAGCGACAAGCCGCAAGCAGTAAGCGACAAGAAAGCGTTGGCATTCTCGCTTTTACTTGTAGCTTGAAGCTTGCTACTTGAGGCCTGCCCCCATGCCCATGCTTATTGATTCCCACTGTCACCTCGATCGGCTCGATCTCGCCGCCTACGACGGCTCCCTCGATGCCGCACTGGATGCCGCGCGTGCACGTGGTGTCGGACATTTTCTCTGTATCGGCGTCAGCGCCGACAACGCGGCGGCGGTCAAGGGCCTGGCCGAGCGCTATGCCGATGTCGATTGTTCTGTCGGCGTGCATCCCCTGGATCTCGAGCCAGGCGCCGCCCCAGCGCTGGATTGGTTGCTGGCCGAGCTGAACCATCCGCGGGTGGTGGCCATCGGCGAAACAGGGCTCGACTATCACTACGAGCCCGAAGCAGCCGAGGCCCAGCGTGAGGCCTTCCGCCTGCATCTTCAGGCTGCGCAAATCACCGGCAAGCCGGTGATCGTGCATACCCGCGAAGCCCGCGCCGATACCCTGGCGTTGTTGCGCGAAGCGGCGTTGCCCCAGGCCGGTGTGCTGCATTGCTTCACTGAGGACTGGGAGATGGCCAAGGCGGCGTTGGATCTGGGCTTTTATATCTCCCTGTCTGGCATCGTCACCTTCCGCAATGCCGAAGCGCTGCGCGATGTGGCGCGCCAAGTGCCGGCGGACCGCTTGCTGGTGGAGACCGACTCGCCGTACCTGGCGCCGGTACCGCATCGCGGTAAGCCGAATTTGCCGGAGTACGTGCGTGACGTCGCCGACTACCTAGCGCTATTGCGTGGCGTGAGTTACCCGCAGTTCGCCGAACAGACCAGCAGTAATTTTCAACGTCTGTTCCCGTTGGCGCGAATTGCACGGTAAAAGCGCGAACAAAAAAAACCCGGATTCTGGGGTCGAATCCGGGTTAAGACCATTAGGAGTAATCAAGGTACGCGGTCCACGGCACCTTGCCTGACGAGACACTTGGGGGGAGATGCCCCGCCAGTACTCTTGAGTATTGGCCAAGTTTGCCGATCGTCCAGGCGGAAACCGCTGGTTCTTAAACGTATTTGGAATACGCCCGCGTCCGTTGAGTTCTCAACCAGTAGCCAACTGGCCTAGTAGCCGCAAAGTTTCCTCTATTACCCGCTCTTGGGTGTAAAAATGCGGGGAAAAGCGAATCCCGCCGCCCCGCTGAGCGCAGATGACTTGCTCGCTTTTGAGCCGCTCGAACAGCTGAGCGTTGTCCCAGCCGTTCAGGCTGAAGGTGAGGATACCCGCGCGTCGTTCGACTTCACGAGGGCTGTGCAGGGTGACGCCAGGGATGTCGTCGAGGCCGTCGAGCAGCCATTGCACGCGCTCATGCAGGCCCTTGGCGACCTCTGACATGCCCACCTCTTCCAATAGCGAAAGGCTGGCCTCCAGCGCCATCGCGCCGAGCATGTTGGGGCTGCCGCATTCGAAGCGCCGGGCGCTGCGTGCCGGTTGCCAATCGCTGCGTTGGTAATCGCCGGCATGTTCGAGCATGTGCCAGCCGTACTCGTGCAGTTTGAGCTGTTCACGCAGGTCGCTGCGGCAATAGAACACGCCGAGCCCTTCCGGGCCGAGCAGCCATTTATGCCCGTCGGCCATGGCGAACGCGCATTGGCAGGCCTGCACGTCGAACGGCAGGGCGCCCAACTGCTGGATAGCATCGACGCAGAACAATACCCCGCGTTGTCGGCAGCCCTCGCCGAGCCGCTGCAGGTCGAGGCGTAAGCCGCTGGCATATTGCACCGCGCTGATCGACAACAGTCGTGTGCGTGGCCCGCAGGCATCGAGCAGGGCTTTCTCGGCGTCGCCACTATGCAGATCGATCTGGGTCACCTCGACGCCAAAGCGGCTGAGCGCCTCCCAGACCACCCGGTTGGAGGGGAACTCCTCGTTGCTTATCACCACCTGTTCGCCCGGTCGCCAATCCAGGCCGAAGGCGACGAACGACAATGCCTCGGAGGTATTCTTGACCAGCGCGATATCGGCGCTGGTCGGTGCGTTGAGCAGGCGCTGCAGGCGCTGGCGCAGCCGCTGCTCCACCTGCAGCCAGTCCGGATAGTCGCGGGCGCCGCACTGCGCGTTGTGTTCGGCGAAACGGCTGACGGCCGATACGGCGCGCTGCGGCCAGGGTGCGACGGCCGCATGATTCAGATAACGTAGGGATGCAAGTTGTGGAAACTCGACATGAAGATCGTACATAGTCGGATGATCCGTGCAATTTGCTACTAGTTAGGCATAATACGCGCCTCTGATTTCCGACTCCGTAGTCCTTTTATGCATAAAGAACCCCGCAAAGTCCGTGAGTTTCGCCGCCGCGAACAGGAAATTCTCGACACAGCGCTAAAGCTCTTCCTCGAACAGGGTGAAGACAGCGTGACGGTAGAGATGATCGCTGACGCCGTCGGAATTGGTAAGGGCACCATCTACAAACACTTCAAATCGAAGGCGGAAATCTACCTGCGCCTGATGCTCGACTATGAGCGCGATTTGAACGAGCTGCTGCATTCGTCCGATATCGACCGCGACAAGGAAGCATTGTCGCGGGCCTATTTCGAATTCCGCATGCGTGACCCGCAGCGTTATCGCTTGTTCGATCGCCTGGAAGAGAAAGTGGTCAAGGGCAATCAGGTGCCGGAGATGGTCGAGCAGTTGCACAGCATCCGTGCGTCCAATTTCGAGCGTTTGACCCATTTGATCAAAGGGCGAATCGCCGAAGGCAAGCTGGAAGACGTGCCGCCGTACTTCCACTACTGCGCAGCTTGGGCGTTGGTGCATGGCGCGGTCGCGCTTTACCACTCGCCATTCTGGAGCAATGTGCTGGAAGATCAGGAAGGTTTCTTCCAGTTCCTCATGGATATCGGCGTACGCATGGGCAACAAGCGCAAGCGCGACGGCGAGCCGCCGGCTAGTTGAGCCCATTCAGCTGATCTATAGCTCATGTGGGCGATGGCCTGCGGCGATATACTCGGCGCTAAACCTCGTCGGAGTTTTCCATGATCGTCGACCGCCAGGGTAGACGCTTTCGCAACTTGCGCGTCAGCCTGACCGCCGCCTGCAACTACGCCTGTACCTACTGCGTACCGGACGGCAAGCGCCTGGTCGCGGCGCAGGACGAACTCTCCGCCGAGGCCATGGTGCGCGGGGTTGCTTACCTGATCGAATCCGCCGGCATCGAGCGTTTGCGCATCACCGGCGGCGAACCGCTGGTCAGCCCCAAGCTCGAACTGTTCTTGCGCGAGGTCAGTCAGCTCGGCTTGAGCGACATCAGCTTGACCAGTAATGGTCAGTTGCTCAGCCGCAAACTGCCGCTGCTGCTGGACTCTGGCATTCGCCGACTGAATATTTCCCTGGATACCCTCGACGCCACTGCGTTCCGCTCGATAGCCCGTGGCGGCGATCTGGCGACCGTGCTGGCCGGCTTGCAGGAAGCGCGCGCGGCCGGGGTGCAGATCAAGGTCAACATGGTGCCGCTGCGAGGGCAGAATCTCGATCAGGTACTGCCGCTGCTGGATTACTGTCTGGCCAATGACTTCGAGTTGCGTTTTATCGAACTGATGCGCATGGGCCATCTGGCTCGCCCCGGCAATAGTTTCGCCCAGCAGTTCGTTGGAATGCCCGAGTTGCTGGCGTTGATTGGCGAGCATTACGCCTTTGCCCAGGCCGATGCGCCGCTGGACGCCACCGCGTTGCGTTATCAGATCCCGGGACAGGGTTTTTTCGGCGTGATCGCCAACGAAAGCGTGCCCTTCTGCCGCACCTGCTCGCGCTTGCGCCTGTCGTCGACCGGCTGGCTGCATGGCTGCCTGTCATCGAGTAACCGTCACTACGTCGGCGACCTGTTCGACAAGCCGCGTCATCAGGCTCTGCCGGCCCTGCAGCGGTTATTGGTCAAGGCGCTGGGCGACAAGCAGGAGATTGCCTTTTCCGGCGGTGTAACCGTGATGAAGATTATTGGCGGTTAACCCGAGACAAAGCCGCAGAGCTTGGTTTATGCGCCTTTATCCGTGAAAGGGCGCGCCAACTTGTCCTGTATTTCAGCGTAGTGTCGGAGCCAGGGCGAAGCTTGCGTGAGTATGCTTGGGAGTTGCGCCAGCGCCGCCTGAGCCTGCCGATCACTGGTAAAGCTGCCATAGACCACCGTATACCAGGGCGCACCGCGATGCTGAGTGCGAAAATAAGCCGCTGTATGTGTGAGTCGATGACGCACGATGTACTGTTGCGCCGCTGCTTCGGAGCTCGCTGCCATCAGCTGGATAGTGAGGTTCGTGGCGGACTGCTGCAGTATCCAGGGCTCGCTGCGCCATGCGGATGGGGATTCGGAGGATTGTGGCGAATCCGGGACGTTGCGGCGAGCGGATTGGGTCTGCTCCGCTTTTGACAATGGTCGTATTAGCATATCTATGCCGCTGACAAAGGTGCCGTCGCCCAATACCGTCAGGCTACGCATCCCCGTGTCCGTCAGCTCCAACCGCTGCAATTGCTCAGGGGAAACTCTTAACCAATAGTCCCCGGCGATTACCCCTGAAATGATATAGAAACCGTCCCAGCTGCTGGTCGTTTCGGCCACCACCTGATGCTGTTCGTCTAATAGCTCAAGCTTCAGGTCGCCGATACCGCGCCCGATCCCCGCTTCCAATAAATAAACAGTGCCGTCGATTTCCGTGGTCATGTGTACCGGAAACTCCAGGCTGGCGACGCCACCCGGCCGCGGTGCAAGCCGCATGCCCTTGATCTCCGGTGCCCATTGCGGGTCTATCAGTGTCGAGGTGTCCACGCCGATGTCGACATACTGTTTGACCGGCAGATGATCGATATGGGCAATCCCGGCGGCATCCGTGCGGACCTGATGGCGGCCGCCGTTGACGGTAAAGCCCGCGCCCGGCAGCGGTTCCTCACCATGGTCCATGATGCCGTTGTTGTTCTCGTCGAGAAATATGCGCGCCGATGCCGCGCCACTATTGGCCATGGGCCGCGCGTCGAACATCCAGTTGGACCGTCGCGGATCCTGGCCCATGGCAATAAAGACTTGAGCGCCCACGGCAACCTCGCCGGTGTCCAGATAGCTGGCGTTAACCCCCAGTCCGTAACGGCCCAGACTTTTGCTGAAACCGGCGATATAACGTGTTTGCGGGGACACGAAGGCGTGTTCTACGCCGAAGGTAAGGCGATAGCCGTCTGCCAGATATTTATCGACGGAGAGCGCCAGTGACGCGATATCACTTTCCGAGCCCAGGATGTAATTGACCTCGCCCCGCAGGTTCATGTCGCGCACGCGGTGGCTGGCCTGCAGATTTCCGTAGGCCTGCTCGACCTCACCGAAAGATTGCCAACTCAGGGTATTGGTGAGCGCTGTCTGATAAATATAGGCGGAGATGCGGGCACTGACATCGGTATCGGTTAGGCCGGACTCCCGCACGTCCCGCGTTGTCGTCAGGCTCACCGGCAATCTAGAGATGGAGCCAAAGGGGATGGAACCGCTGAGTCGAAGTTCGTCGCGGCTGCGGATAGGGTCGTTATAGTCGAAAAATACATCGCTGTTGAAATCGTTCAGTTGCGTACGGCTCGCGTCGACGGCTACTCCGCTGATACGGGTTTGCACGCCGACGCCGAGCAACGAGCCGCCGCTCTGCGCCTGGACGAAATCACCGCTGAGGCTCAGGGATTGCCAGAAGGTGCGTAACCCAAGGGTCGTGTACTGTTCCTCGGTAGTACCGACAGGGGCTCGAATAAATCCAGCGGAGGCGGACAGCGCGCGCGCGAGCCCCAGGTCGAACTGGGTGATAGATCTGGAGCGTCCGTCGTCGTCCCGGTGTTCGGTAAAGCTGTACTCGAACTCGCCGGGTTTTACCATTGACTGATCCAGCGAGAAGCTGTGTTGTTCCGCGCGCGTCTGGCCCAGTGGGCCGTTGAATACCAGGCGGAAGTCGTTGCGGCCGAAACTCAGGGGCTGATCTTCGAATCGGTAGCGACCTTCGGCGTCCGCTCGCTGGAACTCGATCAGAGCGCCGTTGTAATAAAGCTCCACGTCCCAGCCTGGCGGCAAATCGCCCTCAAAGGTTTGCCGGTCAAAGTTGGTCGGTCGTGTCAGCGGCCGATTGCTCAACGTCAAACCTTCGCCGCTGGCACCCCGGGTAATATTTTCTACGCTGGGGGCTGAGACGCTGCCGAAACTGAAAGAGCTGGCATGCAGTGGCCCCAGTAAGTTGCCGCCAGGGTCATGCCGTCCGAGCGTAGCCCGTACATCGGGGCTGGAGTCCTGTTCGCTTTTTGAGAAGTAAATCGATGACTCCATACCCAGGAGATCGCCGGTGAGAAAGGCGGTATAGCGTGTGTCGGTTTCAGTACTGTCAGCGTCCTTGCGTAATTCTGTGGCGAAGGTTTGATCTATGAACGGCATGCTCAGCAACCGGTAAGGCAGTTCATGGTGCGGATAGCCGGGGTCTTGGTAGCCACTATTGATGCCCCCCGGGTCGCCGAGATGCTCGCGCTGGAGGCGCGCCTGCAAGGGCAGGGTTTCCAACGGGCGAACCCGCAGGGAGAGGCTGGAACGATCTACCTCTAGCTCGATGGGAAGCCAGCGTTCGAGCAGGGATTTGGCGACGTATAAATCATCTGGCTGCGTCAGCACCAGTGCCGGGTCGATGGCTTCGGTCACCCCCGCCAGGGTCACACGGGCTTCCTCCAGGTTCAGGCTGAACGTGCGATCTTCGCTGAGGATGAACCCGCTGGCGCTGCCCTTATCCGGCTGGGTCTGGATGGCGATGGTCAGCAGCCTTACCAGCTCCCCCATCGGCAGCAGGGTTTGTTCGCCGACATCGTAGGCGGGAATGGCGCTGGACAGTATCGACTGATCCAGACGTACTTCGAGCAGCAGGAATGTCGGCTCCGGCTCCTGTTCCTGGGCGGGCAAGGCCGCTGCATAGATGAAGCCAACCAAGATCAGCAATAGCACGGCCGCTAGGCGCATCCAGGGCTGAGTCACTGCCGGCAGCGGCATGTCAGGTGGCATGGGTCAAGGAAGCTGGAGAGCCGCCTCGGCCAGCAACTTGCCGCCGTCCTCCGCCTGTTCCCGGTAGGTGACCCGCAAAGTGCCGTTTGTCAGGCGCTGACCATTCGGCAGCTGCAGAGCAAGGCTCGCTCGCCGTAGGGCATTTGGGCTATAGACCGCAACGCCATTGGCCCTCGCGATCACCTGCTCGGCCCCGCTGACGGGGGTCAAGCTGACGGTCAAATCGCCATAGACGGACTGGTTGCCGCTGCGCTCCATCGACAGCGTAAGCGTTGGTGCTGCGTTAGATGGCTGCTGGAGATCGAGATGGGTTAGCGAGACGCTGGCTTCGGTGTTGCCATGGCGCACGATCACCGGGATGGAAACGCCGACCAGGGTGGTCAGCACGATGCCGATCTCATTCTCGGCAACGGAGTTGCGGGCTTCGATGCTAGTGCTGCCGCGGGCTTCGGGCTGTTGCGCGAACAGCAGGTGTGAGCGGTATTCGCCTGTCGCCAGATTGGTGGGCTTGCGAACCATAATGCGAACGGTCTGCCCGACTCCAGGCAAGAGGGTGACCTGGCGCGGCGAGTAGCGCAGTAGCTCGCCGGCGAATTGTTCGCCGGGCAAGGGGCTGTCTATATTCGAAAAGGTACCCGTTTCGCTCATGCGCCGGTTCACCAAAGAAATTCGATAGGTCGCGCTCTCGCTGCCGTTATTGATCAGTTCCAGTTGGGCTGCGCGCTGGTTGCCGGCAAAGACGATTCGGGTGGGGTACAGCATCAGTTCGGCCAATGCATGATTGGCAGGTAATAACGCAAGGAGGGTGCCGAGAATAACGCGGTGGAAAAAATTGGCGGTTATGGCTTTTGGCATCAAGCTTTCAGAGGGCATTTCGAAATCCTTTTATAGCGTCGCTCTGGTCTGCTCACAGGCGGGGGCGTTATTGGCAATTTTGTTAGTTGTAATCCACGATCACGGTAAAGCTGCCTGAGTAATTCCCCGGGAACTGGCCGTTGGCGATATTGAGTTTCCCTCCGATCAGTAGGGTTTGGGAGCCGCCCGCGCTTAGTTGCCCGGCAGCCCCGGAAGGGCTGCTGGTGAAATCGTCGATAACCATATCGCTGCCTGGGCCTGTGAGTTTTACAAAGCCGTTACCGGGCAGTTGAACCGTATAAGTCGCATCGGCATCGCCGGTAACCGTAAATTGCGCAGCCGAACTGGTACTCGCAGGTATGAGCAGCACACCACCGCTGGTGCTACGTCCGCCACTGGTGTTGACCGTGACGGTGCCACCGCTGCCGGCCACAAAGCTACCGAACGCTAACCCTTGGGTATTCTGGATCGCTATCTCCAGCGCTGAACTATTGGAAACCATCGCGGCCAACACGACGCCAGCCAGGAGCTTCGGCAAGTACGACGTCATCGCGTACTCCTGATTATGGTTTTTACGCAGAAACGGCCGCGGTAGCGTTGGGACTGTGGCTGTGCAGGCAAAATGGTGTTGCCGGACCAGGGCCCGGCTTTATATGCCTGCGGATGGCTAGTTATATTCGACCGTTGCCGTCACGCTGCCGGTATAGGCGCCCGCAACCTGGGCTGCGCCCACTGTCAGCGTTCCACCCAGGTAAATGGATTGCGCACCTGCGGTCAGCACGCCACTGGTCACTTCGCCGCTGGTGGCGTTGCCGGCGACCAGATCGCTGATTCTGGCCAGCGCCATGGTTTCCCCGGCGCCACCGACTCCAGTGGTAAGTTCAGTATCACCGGACCAGGTGATGCTATAGGTCGAGACGCCTTCACCGGTAACGTCGAACTTGGCGGCGCTCGAGGTGCTGCCTATGGTTGACAGAATGGTTCCCGAAGCTGTCCGGGCACCGCTGGTGGAAACGGTGACGGTGCCGCCAGCGCCTCGAGCGAAGCTGCCGAAGACCAGATCCACTGCTTTTGTGATCGCGATAGGGGCGATTACGGTTGCGCTCGCGTCGGCTGACGCCCCGACAGCAAAGCTGTTGGATGCTCCGAAAGTGCCTATGGCAATGACCGAAGCCAGGGCGGCATAACGAAAGTTATTGCGGGAGAAAATAGATGTACTCATGTTGAAATCCCCTAGTCGCAGGCTTACTCGCGACAAT
Source organism: uncultured Pseudomonas sp. (assembly GCA_946886875.1). Next base: position 4,503 of record CAMPJN010000022.1, on the reverse strand, counting down.
AGCTGAACTGATACCGGTCGGGGTTCCGATAACACAACGATGCGAGATAAGTACGAACACTGTACCCAAGAAACCACATGTAATGCCGGCGGTCCCGCTGTCATGGAGTTTTACACCCGTTAGACCGGTGACTTTGCGTCTCCACCTTTCGATGGGTTTGCCTTTCTTACAATTTGAGGTTAATCCTGGCTTTGTTATTTAGCAAGGATGTATATTTTTTAATTTCCAATATTGGTGTTGTGCAAATATCGATAATTTTCTTGAGTGGTGAATTTCCTGAGGTTGCTCGCTTAGGCTCTGTCCAGAGCGTTTCGCAGCTGGTACTAGGGCTGGAAGGCTTTGCCCGTTAAATGAGCACTAGTTGTTGTCAATGCAGTGGCTAATTGCCTTTGCCTCGCCAGGCGGCAGCAGGCCGTTCGCCATGGGTGAAATCGGTGATGTCGGGAGGCCTGGAAATAATAGTGCTTTAAGAGCGGCTGATATTTTCCTGTTTTGAGCTGATTTATATGCCTGCCATAAAAGCCAATGAAATCAACTTAATATATGGAGTGAGGTTGCTTGATCTGTAATTTATAATCTTCTGTCAAAAACCAATCGGGCATTTTGCATGATTAATATTCGTTTGTAGAAATACCGCGGGCTGCAGTTTATTGGAGGAGGTGTTGTTGAATCTGGCCATTGGTCGGGATGCCGGAGGTTTGTTTTGTCCTCTATTTTTGCCAATCGAACGATCACCGTCGGCTTGGCTGATATTTCGTCCAAATGCCAACACATCTGGCCATTTGATCAGGCGCAGGAAGGCAATAGTGCAGCGCGGCTTACGTCGGGAGTGGCAGCATGGGTTGTAATGGCGTGAAATCTGCATCAGGGCTCTATCCGCCGGTTTTTCGTCGCCGGCAGCGGGAGAAGAGTGATGCGTAGTTTGTTGCTTGTATTAACGATCATGGCCATGAGCGGCTGCATGAAAGTCAGCGACCTGGCCGATGGCGCGGCCTACCAGCTGCGCGATGTCGGCCTGCTCGATCACAGCCAGACCAGCCGTTCCAACAACTGGCGGTTGCAGCCCGATTCCTTCATCTATATCGCCCAGGGGCATTTCGTGCCGCCGGGCCATGCCTATCCACGGCCCAATGTGGTGGCCGAGGAGGCGTTCAAAGGTTTTGTCGAATATTTTCCCATGGTCCGCCGGGCACGTGCGCCGCTGGGGCTGGAGGAAGCGATGAGTGTGGCGCGGGCTGCAGGCGCGCATTATCTGCTGTATAGCCGTTTCGCTTATGCCGACGATCGCATCGGCACTGTGGAGGAATGGGAGGATGAGGAGGCTTTGGATCGACTCGGGATCGACCGCAGCGTTATCCAGCTGATGTTGATCGAAACCAATACCCGTTACCTGGTCGATACCGCACGTATCCGCAGTCGCGGCGGTTTTCTGACATTCTATGATGCCAAACCCGAAGATTTACTCGGCCCGCCGTTGCAGGATTACGCCCGTAAGCTGCTGGGGTTGGGCCGCTGAGGACATGTTATGAGCGATTCTGGCAAAGCCAACGACCTGCTGGCGCAGATTCCCAAAAGCGCTAAGGGCTTGCCCCCTGTGCATCTGTGGAATCCGGATTTCTGCGGCCATATCGATATGCGCATCGCCCGCGATGGCACTTGGTTCTATATGGGCACGCCTATTGGCCGCAAGCCGATGGTCAAATTGTTTTCCACCATCCTGCGCCGCGATGGCGACGATTACGTGCTGGTGACGCCGGTGGAAATGGTCGGCATCAAGGTCGACGACGCGCCTTTCGTGGCTGTCGGTGTGCAGGTGGAAGGCGAGGGCGAGGCGCAGCTGCTGCGTTTCATCACCAATGTCGAGGATGAGCTTGTAGCCGGGGTCGAGCACCCGATAAGGGTGGTGTTGGACGAACGAACTCAAGAACCGGCGCCCTATGTGCATGTGCGCAGCAACCTGGAGGCATTGATCCACCGTAATGTGTTCTACCAGTTGGTGGAACTGGCCGTGCCGCGAGAGATCGATGGCCAGAGATGGCTTGGGGTTTGGAGTGGTGGGGAGTTCTTCCCGATTGGGCCGGAGTCTTAACGACCTAATAAGGTCGGCTTTGAACGGAGCCTGGATTCGTCCAGGTGCGTGCCGGGGCGGCTGAAGATTGCTCCCGGATTGCGCTAGGGCTTATCCAGGCGACGCAAGCTTGGTCGGGCCAGAGGAATCTATCCGGTTCCTCTGCTTGCAAACCGCATTGTGGCGAAAAGCAAAAAGGCTCCCGAGGGAGCCTTTGTTTTGCTGCGTCTTACATGTTGGGATAGTTAGGTCCGCCGGCGCCTTCCGGTGCCACCCAGTTGATGTTCTGGGCTGGGTCCTTGATGTCGCAGGTCTTGCAGTGCACGCAGTTCTGCGCGTTGATCTGGAACTTCTTCTCGCCGTCTTCCAGTGTCACGATCTCGTAGACGCCGGCCGGGCAGTAGCGCTGCGCTGGTTCGTCATATAGCGGCAGGTTTTTGCTCAGCGGGATGCTCGGGTCGGTGAGCTTCAGGTGGCAGGGTTGTTCCTCTTCATGGTTGGTGTTGGAGAGGAATACCGAGCTGAGCTTGTCGAAGCTGAGTTTACCGTCCGGCTTCGGATAGCTGATCTTCTGCGCCTCGGCGGCCGTCTTCAGGCAAGCATGGTCCGGCTTGGTGTCGTGCAGGGTGAAGGGGATCTTGCCGCCGAAGATGTTCTGGTCGAGCCAGTTGAAGCCGCCGCCGATCAGCGGACCGAACTTGTGCAGTGCCGGGCCGAAGTTACGGCTGCGGAACAGCTCGTCATACAGCCAGCTGGCCTTGAATGCATCGACATAAGCGGTCAGCTGGTCGCCGCCTTCACGTCCGGCGAACAGCGCGTCAGCCGCCGCGTCGGCGGCGAGCATGCCGGACTTCATCGCGGTGTGGCTGCCCTTGATCTTGGCGAAGTTCAGGGTGCCGAGGTCACAGCCGATCAGCGCGCCGCCGTTGAACACCATCTTCGGCAGCGAGTTGAGACCGCCTTTGCAGATGGCGCGAGCGCCGTAAGACACACGTTTGCCGCCTTCCAGATACTGAGCGACCACCGGGTGGTGCTTGTAGCGCTGGAACTCGTCGAACGGCGACAGGTGCGGGTTGCTGTAGGCCAGGTCGACGATCAGGCCGACCACCACCTGGTTGTTTTCCAGGTGATAAAGGAAGGAGCCGCCGGTGTTCTGGTTGCCGACCACATCCAGCGGCCAGCCCGCGGTATGCACGACCAGACCTTGCTCGTGCTTGGCCGGATCAATGTCCCAGATTTCCTTGATGCCGATGCCGTAGTGCTGGGCATCCGCTTCGGAGTCGAGGTTGAATTTTTTGATCAGCTGCTTGCCGATATGGCCGCGGCAGCCTTCGGCGAACAGCGTGTACTTGGCACGCAGTTCCATGCCTGGGGTGTAGTAACCCTCTTTGGGGTTGCCTTCACGGTCGACACCCAGGTCGCCGGTGAGGATGCCGTAGACCGCACCTTTGTCATCGATCAGGGCTTCCTGGGCGGCGAAGCCTGGGTAGATCTCCACGCCCAGGTTCTCGGCCTGCTGGGCCAGCCAGCGGCACAGATTGCCCAGGGAGATGATGTAGTTGCCTTCGTTGTGCATGGTCTTGGGCACAAAGAGGTCAGGGACGCGAGTGGATTTTTCCGCGCTGGTCAACATGTAGATGTCGTCGCGCTTGACCGGGGTGTTAAGCGGGGCGCCGAGCTCTTTCCAGTCGGGGAAAAGTTCGGTCAAGGCGCGCGGTTCGAAGACTGCGCCGGAAAGAATATGAGCGCCGACTTCCGAGCCTTTTTCGACCACGCAGACGCTGATTTCTTTACCGGCTTCGGCGGCTTTCTGCTTCAGTCGGCAGGCGGCGGACAAACCAGCAGGGCCGGCGCCGACGATGACGACGTCGAATTCCATAAATTCGCGTTCCACAGGCTATCTCCTACTCAAGGCTCTCTAATTTTATTTGACGGGCAGGCTCGTTCCTTGAGCGATGCTGGCGCATTATATCCAGACCTTGGGGATGGGCCAATACAAACGTTTGTTTGAATTTTCTGTAGGGCTGTTAGAATCGTACTACATCACCGCCAACGATTGGCCGGTCCGCTGTATTGACCCACTGGGGTCGCGCAGTCAAGATACGGGCGGTTTTGTGTCTGCCGTTATTGGTTGACTCCGGTTCCGGCCGGTCTGCTAGTCCCCGCCATGTTCGCTTCTGGCGACATTCTTATTCACCGGAGAGTAACGAGGAATCCATGAAGGTTCTTGTAGCTGTCAAACGAGTGGTCGACTACAACGTCAAAGTTCGCGTCAAAGCGGACAATAGCGGCGTTGATCTTGCCAACGTCAAGATGTCGATGAACCCTTTCTGCGAAATCGCCGTGGAAGAAGCTGTACGCCTGAAAGAAAAAGGCGTGGCGAGCGAAATCGTTGTCGTAACCATTGGCCCGGCCACTGCTCAAGAGCAGTTGCG
>CAMPJN010000021.1 GCA_946886875.1 uncultured Pseudomonas sp. | reverse complement strand
TCCTGGTGACCGCCTCGGGCATGACGCTGTTCTCGGTCGGCTCGGCATTCTGGGGGATAGTCGCCGGCATGCTGACCCTGGCAATTCTGAACTGGGGTAAGGATTGATCTGCACCTCGGGCGCGCTTTGTTGGGCTTCGCAGGCTCAGCGCCAACCTACCTCCTCACCCGTGGGAGGGGCTTTAGCCGCGAAGCTTTGGCCGCAACAATGGCGGGTTTCACCCGCCACGCCACTTAACTCGCCGCGGGGCGCGCCTCCTACGAGAGTGATTACGCGGCCTCTCCTGTTATTTGCAAACCTGCTACCTCGTAGGGTGGATGACGCTTTACCCATCCACCAACAGCGACGGTGAATGAAAACAGCGTCAGCCACCCTACACAGCTTTCGACGGCGGTTACCCTCTCGGCACCGCTAGCTGCGGCGCCAAATAACGCCCGCCATCGATCATCGGCTGCTGGGCCAGGAAGTCCAATGCCGAGGCGTGCCAGGACTGGCGGGCAGCCAGCTCGGCGCACTGGCCTCGATCCAATTGCAGAGCAGCCATGCAGGCCTCGCACAGATCCTCGCGCATTGCGCCACTAATCCCCTCCTCCAGCACGTCCAGCGGCCCCGGCACGGGAAACGCCGCCACCGGCGCGCCACAGGCCAGGGCTTCGAGCATCACCAAGCCGTAGGTATCGGTGCGCGACGGAAACACCAATACGCTGGCCTGTTGATAGGCCTGGGCCAATTCTTCGCCATGGCGGTAGCCGAGGAACTCCACTTGCGTATAGCGGGCTTGCAACGCCTCGCGCTGCGGACCATCGCCGACCACTCGTTTAACCCCCGGCAGGTCGAGATCGAGAAAGGCTTCGAGATTCTTCTCTGTGGCGACTCGACCGACATAGAGAAACACCGGCGCCGTGCGCTCCGGGCATTGCACCGCTGGGCGAAACAAGCCGGTATCGACCCCCTTGCGCCACAACGCCAAGCGCTGCAAACCCCAACCGGCGAACTCCGCGCACAGCCGCTCGGTGGTGATCAGCACCGCCTGACTCGGCCGATGAAAGGCGCGCAGGTAGGCATAGCCCCAACTCAGCGGCAGCCAGCGCCAACGGCTGTTGAGGTATTCGGGAAAGCGCGTATGAATCGCCGTGGAAAAGCTCAGACCACGCTTGCGCAACCAACGCCGCGCCGCCCAACCGAGTGGCCCTTCCGTGGCCAGGTGCACGCAATCGGGCTGGAAGTCACGGATCGCCGCGCCGACTCGCCAGAGGTTCCACACCAGGGGAATTTCCGGGTAGGTCGGGCACGGCACCGCGCGAAAATCCTCGGGCGACAGCAGTTTGACCTGGTGCCCCAGGCCGCGCAGCTCGCCGAGCAATGCCTGCAAGCTGGTGACCACGCCGTTGACCTGCGGTGACCAGGCGTCGGAGACGATCAGAATCCTCATGCCGCCGGCTCTACGGCGACCAACTGTGGCGCCTCGGCGCGGGTTTGATCGTCGGCCAGGCGATACAGCTCGATACGCCCATCCAGATGCTCGATCAGTGCCGTGCAGGATTCGACCCAGTCGCCGCAATTCATATAGTCCACCGCACCCATCGGGCGGATTTCGGCGTGATGGATATGCCCGCAAACCACGCCGTTGAAGCCGCGCTTGACGCACTCGTGGGCGATGGCTTCCTCGAAGTCGCTGATGAAATTCACCGCGCCTTTGACCTTGTGCTTGAGATAGGCCGACAGCGACCAATAGCCGTAGCCATAGCGCTGGCGCCAATGGTTGAGCCAGCGATTGAGGGTCAGGGTGAAGCCGTAGGCCGAGTCGCCGAGAAAGGCCAGCCAGCGGTGGTAGCGGGTGATCACATCGAACTGATCGCCATGGATCACCAACAGGCGGCGACCGTCGGCGGTGATGTGCTCGGCTTCGTCAACCAACTGGATATTGCCGAGGATCAACCCGGAGTAACCGCGCAGGAATTCGTCGTGATTGCCGGTCACGTAGATCACCTCGGTGCCGCGCTTGCTCATGGTCAGCAAACGGCGGATCACGTTGGTATGCGCTTGCGGCCAGTACATGCCGCCGCGCAGCTTCCAGCCGTCGATGATGTCGCCGACCAGGTAAACCTTATCGGCCTGGTGGCGTTTGAGAAACGCCGCGAGATGTTCGGCCTGGCAATCCCGCGTGCCCAAATGCACATCGGATATCCACAGGGTACGGACATGTTGCTTACGACTTGGCTTAATCAGCTGCGCGCTGGTCATGGTCGACCTCCACCGGGGTTTGCCCGAGCGTGCACCGCCGGGGTGAAGCCAAGGTGACGAATCCAAGGCAGTTCGATGACAACGCGGCGGGGAGGATGCCGCGCTGCTAGACTGGCGCCTTGCCCGAGGATTCCGCATGTCGACCCTGCTTTCGTTGCGTCACTACAGCCATGACCTGCTCAGCCATAGCCACGCCCATGCGCAGCTGGTGTTCGGCCTCAACGGCTTGCTCGATTTCGAAGTCGCCGGTCGCGGCAGCCAGGTCGCTCGCCAGACCCTGGCCGTGGTGCCGGCCGAAACCCAGCACGCCTGCGGCAGCCGCCATGGCAGCCAGTGCCTGGTGCTCGACGTGCCTTCAGAAGGCTGGCTGCAGCAGCGTCTCGGCGCCCATTCCGATGCCGGCCGGCGACTGATCGACACCCCTGGGGCGCTGCAGCTCAACCCGGCACAGAGCCAGTTGGTCAGTTGGCTCGCCGCCAGCCCGATCGGCGACCCGGTGATCGCCGAACAAGGCGCAGCCTTGTTATTGGCCAGCCTGGCGAGCGAGCACGACGAATTGCCGCTCGGCCAGCTGCCCCTGGCGGCAATCGACGCCCATATCGACCAGCATGCCGCACACCCGCTGCAGGTCGTCGACCTGGCGCGCTTGGCCGGTCTATCGGCGGCACGCTTCCATGTGAGGTTTCTCGACGAAACCGGGCAGACGCCCATGGAATACGTACGCAGCCGTCGTCTCAATCTGGCCCGGCATCTGTTGCAGCACAGCCAATTGGCGGTCGGCGAGGTCGCCGCGCGGGTCGGCTACAACTCGCAGAGTGCCTTTACTGCGGCATTGTCGCGGCAGTTCGGCAGCACCCCACGGGCGTTGCGCCAGCTCCGCGAGCAATGCCGCAAGTAGCGCGCTAAAAGGCGCGATTCCTGCGACAGACACCCAGCCGCCCGCCTCCTAGACTGCAAACTGTTATCAGGAGGCCCTATGCCGCAGATCGAGTGGGATGACTTTCAACGGGTGGAACTGCGCGTCGGCACCATCCTGGCCGCCGAGCCGAACCCGAAAGCGCAGAAACCGGCTTATGTGCTGCGCGTGGACCTGGGCGAACTGGGAGTGAAAACCTCAAGCGCGCAGCTGACCGCGCACTATCGCTGCGACGAACTGATCGGCCGCCAAGTACTGTGCGTCTGCAACTTCGCGCCCAAACGCATCGCCGGCATCCGCTCGGAAGTGCTGGTGACCGGCGTTTACGACTCCGAACAGAACGTGGTGCTGGCCAGTTTCGATAAACCCGTCGCCAATGGCGCGCGCCTGGCATGACGCACAACAAAGCCTTATTGGCGATTCACCTGGGTGCACTGATGTTCGGTCTCTCGGGCATCTTCGGCAAACTGGCCAACACCACGCCCTGGGCCATCGTTGGCGGCCGGGCGATCTTTGCCGTCGCCGCGCTGGCCTTGTTTGCCCAGCTGTTCAACAACCCCCAGACGCAGCGCCCGAGCCTGCGCCAACTGGCCATGCTGGCACTCGGCGGCCTGCTGCTCGGTAGTCACTGGCTGACATTTTTCGAGTCGGTGAAGATCTCCGGCGTGGCCATCGCCACCCTCGGCTTCGCCAGCTTTCCGGCCTTCACCGTACTGCTAGAAGGCCTGCTGTTTCGCGAACGCACCCGGCCGCTGGAGTTCGCCATGGTCGGCGTGGTGTGCCTGGGGTTGATTCTGGTAACGCCAAGTTTCGACCTGGCCAACCAAGCCACCGCCGGGCTGCTCTGGGCGATACTTTCCGGCCTGTTATTCGCCCTGCTGTCGCTGCTCAACCGCGCCAGCACCCGCGGCATCGACCCGGTACAGGCGGCGCTCTGTCAAAACCTCACCGTGCTGCTGTGCTTCCTGCCCTTCGCCTGGTCGACACTGCCGAGCATCCGCGCCATCGATTGGTTATGGCTGGGCTTGCTCGGGGTTTTCTGTACCGGGCTCGCGCACAGCCTGTTCGTCGCCGCCCTGCGGGTAATCAAGGCGCGCAGCGCCGCGGTGATCTTCGCCCTGGAGCCGGTGTACGGCATCGGCTTCGCCTGGCTGCTATTCAACGAAGTGCCGACCCTGCGCATGCTCGCCGGCGGTGCGCTGATCGTCCTGGCGATCTTCGTCTCGGCGCGGATGGCGCGTTAGGATCGCTAGGCTCGCGGCCAAGGCCGCTCCTACAAATCCGGGTCAAAATCGCGGGCGGACTCAGACATCGCGTCGCTCGTTATGACCGAGATCGCGCGCCGGGTCGATCTGGTCGCGCAGGCGCTGTTTGAGCACCTTGGCTTCAGGGAATCCACCATCGGCCTTGCGCTCCCAGAGCTGCACGCCATCGCAGGTGATCCGAAACACCCCGCCAGTGCCCGGTTCCAGACTGACCTTGGCCAGATCGTCGGAGAAGGTCGAAAGCAGCTCCTGAGCAAGCCAGGCCGCGCGCAGCAACCACTGGCATTGGGTGCAATAAGTGATGGTCACTTCGGGTTTGGCGCTGGACATAAATGGAACTCTGCTCGGCTGATAGGACTGAGCCCACATGATACGCCTGCGCACGGCCCCTCTACCCTGTCGCGACCAGATCAGCCAGCAGGAGCGGCCTTGGCCGCGATTGACGATCCCCAACCAGCAAGGCTTAGGCAAAAAAAGACTATGTGCCGTTATGTGTTGCAGTGTGTGGGTCAGCTAAGCAATGTCTGGGCGCGGCAATTCGTAGGGTGGGTTAGGCGCATGACCACGGGCTATCTGTCGATTCTTGATCAGTTGCGCCGTAACCCACCAACGGGGCTAGGCCGAAGACCGCTTGGTGGGTTACGTGGCGCACAGATCCCGCAGTTGCGTCTCCAACCCGGTTCCGCGCCACTAACCCACCCTACAAAAGCCGCCTGCAGCACATAATCGGGATGGAGTCAAAAAAACGCCCGTCGGCTTAAGCGCAACGGGCGTTTTTACTGCACTGGTTAACTAGCGTTAAGCGATCCTCGCCAGCAGCGCACGCGCCTCCTGCTTGAGTTTCTCGTCGCCGTCGTGGATCAGTTCGTTAAGGATGTGGCAGGCACTATCCAGGCTGCCACTTTCGATATAGGCCAAGGCCATATTGAGTTTGGCCAGATTGCCGCGATTGCTGGCGAGGTGGTCGAGGTTGCTCGACAGGCTGTTGGTTGCAGCGGGTATCTGTTCGATAAAGCTCGGATCAAGTTCTTCGCCCAGCCAGCTGTCGATAGGCGCCTCTTCCACCAGCATGGCGTCGGCGAACGGGTTGCGGGCGTCGGGGCTGTCTGGCAGCGTCGCGTCCTGGCGACGGCGGTCGGCTGCGGTTTGCACGGCTTCGCCCGGCTGCGCCGCCTGTTTTTTCGGGCTAGGCGCGAATGGATCGAGCGTCTCCCAATCGGCATCCAGCGACAGCTCGTCGAGGTTGAGCTTGAAATCATCGACCAGGGTCTCAGCTGCGGGCGCCGTCTCGTCCATCTCCAGCACGGCGTCCGCCAGCAAGTCGGGCGCCGGGACACTGAACAGATGGGCAAAACGGACTTTCAGCTCATCGATACGCGCCGGGGTAAAGCCCGAGCGGCGCAGAATCGCCTCTTCCCGGATAAACGCCTGAACATCGCCCTGTTGAGCGAGCACCTCCAGCAGCCGCCAGCGGATATCGCTGCGCGCCGGCTGGCTTTCCAGCGCCCTGTTCAGGCAAGCCGCCGCTTCATTGAAACGACCGTAGGCGATATAGGTCTCGGCGCTATGCAGGGCGTCGCCCGAGTAGGTTGCAGGCGCGCTCGGCACGGCGCTTTCAGTCCGACTTGAAGCTGGTACAGGCGTCGGTACTGCGGCCGCCACCCTGGCTGGCTCGGACACTTGGCTCGGGCTTACGTCCGGCTGCTCGCGATTTCTGCCACGCCAAAGCAGGCCGACCAATCCCGCCAGCAGCAATGCCAGCCCGGCCAATCCGGCGCTCAGCCAGTTGCGCGCCACCGGTTCGCTAGCGGTTAAGGGCGCAGCGCTATCGGCAGACGTAGGAGCGGCAACGCTGGCGGCGTTCGCTTGCCGCGCGGCCAGCTCGGCCTGCAAGCCTGAGATGACCCGGTCGCGAGCACTCATCTGTTCCTGTAACTGCTGCACTTGCAGCTGCAGTTCGGCCAGTTGCTGTTGCAGTTGCAGGGTTTCCGCGACCTGGGTAGCCAACTCCTGCTCGACCTGGGTCTGTTCCGCCGCCAGTGCCTCGACGGGCGCTTCTAGCGCGGCGACCTCTGGCGTTGGCACCACGACCGGCGCCGAGTCTGCCACCGCACCGGCAGGCGCAGCGACAGCCGTGTCCGGCAGCAGCAAATCGGCACCGGCAAGCAGCCGGTTGATGTCGCCATTGCTGAAGGCCTGTGGATTGAGCACATGGATATCGGCCATCAGCGCCTGTTGCGAGGCCTGACTGCCTTGCTCACGCAAGCGTGTGGCAATCTTCCATAAGCTATCGCCGGAGACCACCTGATAACGTTCCCCCTGCACGGCTGACGGCTTCGCTCTGGGCGCAGGCGGCGCTACCGGGCGTGACTGCTGCACTTGAGCGGGTGCGTTCAGGGGCGCGGCGACCAACGCAGTCGAGGCAACGGCCTGATAAGCCGAAGATCCCGGCGGGTCGAGCAACAGGGTGTATTCACGAAACAAATTACCGTTGGGGCGCGCCACTTCGACGATGAAATTCAAGTACGGCTCGCGCACCGGTTTGCTCGATACCACGCGGATCACGCCACTGCCGCCGCGCAGCAAAGGGGTGAAGCGCAAATCATTGAGAAAGTAGATGCGGTCGACGCCCGAGCGGCTGAAAACCTCGGCGGGGGCGAGACGCACTTTAAATTCGGTGTCGGCCAAGTCGCCCAACTCCAGCAACTCGATTTCCGCATCCAGGGTTTGGTTCAAAGCCGAGTGCAAGGTGATTTCACCCAACCCCAGGGCCGGTGCCAGCCCCGAATACAACGCCGAACCAGAGGCAAGGCCGATGAATAATTGGCGTGCTCGAATCATAGGAGTCTCCCAGTACCGCTTCCTGAGTAGCTACGCCACGACTCTGCCCCAACGTGCGCGTAACCAGACCATGACGCTGCGGCAATCGACGCTAGCCCTCGCAGGGCTGGCATCGCCGCAGTTGTCAGTCGGGAGCAAATTCCCTATGAAACCCGGCCGCTGATCGCCCCGAACTATCGGTCTGAGCAGCAAACGCGCCCGGCGGACTAGCAAGAGGCCATCACTGAAAAGGATAGGCAACAAGTCAACAAAACGACAAAAAATAGCCTGACCGTTTATCCGTCAGCGTTTTGTCGTTTTCACGCCCCAGGCCGCCAGCACCGTGATCGCGAAGACCGCGCCCATCAGCCAGAAACTCTGCTGAAAGGCCAGGGCTTCGGCCGCGGAGTCGGCGCCCTCGCGCTGGTGACGCCATTCGAGAAAGAAGGTCAGCAGATTGACCCCGAACGCCCCGCCCAATTGGCGCACGAAGGTGATAGCGCCGGCGCCCTGGGCCAGCTCCTCCTGGCTGAGGATATCCAGGGAGCCGGTACTCAGGGCCGGCAACAGCAGGCCCAAGCCGACCCGACCGATGCAGGCCCAAAAGCACAACACAAGGAACGAGGCGCCGGGTTCGAGCCAACCCAGACCCGCCGCCGACAGGGCAAACACCAGCAAACCGGCGATCAGCAGCACCGCCGCCGACCAGCGGTCGCTCAGCCAGCCGCCGAGGAAGGATGCGGCGCCCATCAGGATGCCCGTGGGCAATAACAGCAAACCGGCGCGCCCGGCGCTGTAGCCCTCGACCGTTTGCAGATACAGCGGGATCAGATAGGTCGAGCCGTACAGGCCCATGCCCAGGGTCAACGCCACCCAACTGGCATTGCGAAAACCACGATGCCGCCATAACCGCAGCGGCAACAGCGGTTTGCCGCTGCGCTGGCTACGCAGGAAGAACCCGGCGAACGCCAGCAGGCCCAGCGCACCCGGCAGCCACACGCGCAGCTGCCACCAGGCGAAGCGCTGCGCCTCGGCCAGGGCACCGAGCGAGGCGAACAGCGCCACGCACAACAAGGCGAACGCCCAGATATCGAGAAACGGCGTGCGGCTCTCGCGTTCGCTGGGCAGCAGCCATTGCGCCCCGAGTGCGGCCAGCACGCACATCGGCAGCGGCATCCAGAACACCGCGGCCCAGCCGAAATGATCGACCAGATAGCCACCGATGGTCGGCCCCAGGGTCGGCGCGATCATCACGCCCAGGCCATATACCCCCAGCGCCATCCCCCGTCCGCCCGCGGCGAACACGCGAAAAATCAACACCATGGCCAGAGGTTGGACGATGCCGGCGCACAAGCCCTGAACGCAGCGCAGCAGGATCAGCTGCCAGGCGCTTTGCGCGACCAGGGCCAACAGCGAGGTAAGGATGAACAGCAGCAAACCGAACTGCGCAGTACGTCGCGCGCCCAAGCGTGCATGCGCCCAGGCCGCCAGGAGCAAACCCGCGGTCATCGCCGCGAGAAAGCCGGTGGACAGCCATTGCGCCAGCGGCCGGCCAATGGCGAAGTCCTGCATGATCGCCGGCAAGGCGACATTGATACTGGTCGAGGCCAGCACCATGGCCATGCTGCCGACCATCAGGATTGCCAGCAGCCAGTGCGGGTAACGCTTACCGAAGCGTGCCTGCAGGGCTGGCAGATCCTCCTGCATCAGCGTTTTTCCAGATTGCCCAGAATCCGCGCATGCACCAGTTGGCAGCGACGCAGTTCTTCCTCGTCGATGCCGTCGAACAGCTCTTTACGTAATTGTGTGGAGATCGCTTCGATTTTCTCGATCAGCGGTTTGGCCGGCGGGCACAGGGCGATTTTCTTGGCGCGGCGGTCTTCCGGCACCGCGTGGCGACTGACCAGTCCCTGGGCTTCCAGGCTATCGAGCAGGCGCGCCAGGGTCGGCCCCTCGACGCCGACGCTCTGTGCCAATTCGCGCTGGGTCGGCGCCTCCTTGAACCGCCCCAGGTGCAACAGCACCAACCAGCGCGCCTGGGACAAGCCCAGATCGACAAGACGACGGTCCAGTTCGCCGCGCCAGGCGCGGGATAGCTGAGCTAATTGCATGGCAAAACGGTGTTGGTCTAGGTGTTGATCTAGCTGCGACATGGATTAAAGACTCTAAGCATCAAAAAACTAATTATTAGCAAGCTAACCATAGTCACGGGTATGAGATCAAGACTTGTCTGGCAGATCGCGATAGAGGGTCATGCCTGCGGGCTCACCATTTCACGTACTGGTCCTCGACGAAGCCCCAGAGGTTATCGATGACCAGTTCAGGCCGGCCAAGTGGGCGCAGCACGCCGCTGAAGCGACCGAATATCTGTTTGAAATTGCTGGCCAGAATGCCCAGATTCAGACGCTCCTGGTGCAGGCCATGGGCTTCGAAGCGCAGCTGTACCTGGCCGTCGTGGGAGTCGATCTGCCAGGGCTGCATGGGCTTGGCGCGGTCGAAGGAGAAACGCACCGTATCGACCTTGATTAGCTCGCCATCGAGCCAGAAACAATTTTCCGTGAAACTGGTTTCATTGACCCCGCAGGACAGGTTCAAGCCGACCCGCTGCGCGCCGGCCTGGCCGGACAGGCAGGCCCAGTTCCAACAGGTTTCGGGGCGCATATAGCCGGCCGACCAATCGTGATGGGCAAAGGCATCGATCGCGCTCAGGTCGAATTCGCCGAGGCTGCTGAGCACAGAGCCTTGGCAACGCACACCCGCAACTTTCTGGGCGTAGACCCAGCCGTTCGCCGCGCACGGGGTGTTCAGGCACATGGCCTGAAAAGCCGGCTGCTGCTCGGAGAAACTGGCATCGATGCGCGTGCCGTCGTCCAACTCGACCAGCAGGCGCTTCTGCCGTGGTGAATCGCTGTTTTCGAAACGCAGCAGATTGCGCCCGCTGCGCAGCTCACAGACACCGTCCTGCGGCCGCTGCGAAAAATCCGTGCCCATGCCCAGGGGCAGTTTGAACTGACGTTCGATCATCCGCCCGCTGGACGGATGGAACAGGTAGACGAAACCGACTCCGAGCAGGCTTAGATTGGCCAGAGCGCAGCCACCGATCAACTCCTCGCTGATCAGCCCGAAATACTGGAATTGATGGAAACGCCGCCATTTGGCCAGAGCGCCGAGGCGCCTGCCCATCGCCGAACGGAAATCGAAATCGCGGTAATTGATCAGCTTGGGGGCCTCGGCAAATATGCCGTAATGCGCCTGGCCGTTGGCTTTGATCAGGTAATCCATGGAAAGTCCGTTAGCGCAAAAATGGCCACGATGCTAGCACCGGGGCTACAACTGCGCAGTCACCGTAAACGACAGCTACAGAGACGAAACCGGCCAAGCCTAGCTCATCACCTGATTACGCCCAGCGGCCTTGGCTTTATACAGGGCACGGTCCGCGCCCTCGTAGAGCTGGGCCAAGGAGCCGGACTCCCCGGGTTGCAGGCAGGCGACGCCAATCGACATGGTCACCCGGTCGGCGGTATCCGAGCCCAGGTGCTCGATGGCCAGTTGCTCCAGGCTGGCGCACAGCGCCTCGGCGCATTGCCGCGCTTGCGCCTGATCGCTGTCGTACAGCAACAGTGCAAACTCTTCCCCACCCAGGCGCACCGCCATATCCAACGGCCTCCGTGCCGCGGCGGCGAGCAGCTCGCCGATGCGTTCCAGCACCTTATCGCCAGCCTGATGGCCATAGCGGTCGTTATAGGCCTTGAAATGGTCGATATCGCACAACAGCAGCGCCAGGGTATGGCCTTCGCGTTGCGCCTGACGCAATAACCGCTCGAACTGGCGATTGAAGCTGCGCCTGTTGTGCAGCCCGGTCAGGCTGTCGTGATCGGCCAACACGCGCATCAAGCGGCTGACCAGAAAATGCTCGCGGGATTTGTACTCCAGCAGGTAACAACCTATCGCCCCCATCAGGTTGCCGATCACCAGGAACAGCATGTTGCTGGCCAGCCGCGCCAGCGGCACATCCACCGCCAGCTCCATGGCGACGTACACCAGCAGTATCGCCAGCGAACAGGTCAAGGCCTCGCTCAAGCGCAGGCCGACCAGAAAGTAGGCCGCCATGCAGATCAGCAATAAGCCTTCGTAGGGATAGGCCGGGTGGGTGATATGGGCGATACCGACCACCACGGAGGCGCCGACCCCTAGCGCGAGGATGCTCACCACCGTCAGCGGCTGCAGCAGATGCGTGTGCCGGCGCTGGATAAACAGCCCGAGGAATACCAACAGCATGGCCAGAACCGCCATGCGCACGGCGAATACCCACCAGATCACGTGGCTTTGCAGCAGGATGAAATCGAATGCGGCGAACATCAGCCACAGCAGAATGCCGGCATAGAGCGCGATGCGCTTGAAACCATAGGTGCCGCCCAGCATATGCTCGCGGTATTCACCTTCGAGCAGTGGTTTGAAGCGCAATGAACGAAACCCGGCCTCGAGCTGTTCGGCACAGGGGCTGGCGCGGACATCGTCTAGCCAGGCGTGAGAGGACGGCATCGGGACCTCCTCGGGATGCGTTGCCAGGGTATTCAGCTAACAGGCCGTTGAAAAACTATCTGCGTTGGCCCTCTTGATAAAAGAGAGGGGCGTTAAAAACAGGCTCGGTAAGCCGCTTGCGGCTAACGCGCTTCAGCGCGGCCCGCAGGGCGAGCGAAGCGAGTAATGCTCATTTACAGCAGTAAACTCGCGTGCGAGCCCAGTCCGCTTCCTCACCTGTTTTTGCCTTGTCTTGCCTGCCTCGCCTACGCTTTTCAAGGGCCTGCCCAGTGCAACACAGCTGGCGACATTTGGCACCCGGCAAAAGGAACAGGTCACCCAAAGCATAGATCAGGCCTCGAACTCGGCCTGCAGGGCGGCGCGCACGCAATGCAGCACGCCCAGCTCGACCCGCCCGGAGAACAATTCGCCGATGCTCGCCGCGGGCGGTAGTTCGCCGTCGCCTTCGAGGAACGCATCCTGAATCTCGCCGAGCAATTCCTGGGGCAGATCCAAGGCCTGTTCGAGGGACAGCTCCTGCCTGCCGATGGCCTCCGCCAACAGGCTGTAGACGTTCTTTTCGCTGCAGCTGAGCTGCGCGGCGATCTGCGCCGGGGTCATGCCGGCGCGGGCCAGGCTGATCAGTTCGTGACGCAGATCGGCCACCGCGCGTGGTGCCTCGAGGTTACCGGCCAGCACTTCGAGAAAGGCCTCGCCGTAGCGCTCCAACTTGCGCGCGCCGACACCGCTGACCCGCGCCATCTCGGCCAGGGTGCCGGGCTTGCTACGCAGCATCTCCAGCAAAGTGGCATCGGGGAAGATTACATAAGGCGGCACCGCATGCTCTTCGGCCAGCTTGCGACGCAAGGCGCGCAGAGCTTCCCATTGCTCGCGCTCGTCGCCACGCACCAACTGGCTGGCGGCGCTGCTGGAGCTCTTGGCGGTGTGTTGCGGCTTCAGGTCGCGGCGCAGTTGCAGCGCCACCTCGCCGCGCAGCAAAGGCCGGCAACTGTCGGACAAACGCAAGCCGCCGTAGCCTTCGAGGTCGACATCGACCAGACCGCGCGCCACCAGCTGGCGGAACAACGAGCGCCATTCGCCCTCGCTGAACGCCTTGCCGACGCCGAATACCGAAAGATGCTGATGCCCAGGACCGCGCACTTTTTCGTTGTCGCGGCCGAGCAGGATATCGACCAGATGGCCGACGCCATAGCGCTGGCCGCTGCGGTAGATCGCCGATAGCGCCTGACGCGCCGGCTCGGTGGCATCCCAGGTCTGCACCCCGTCGACGCAGTTGTCGCAGTGCCCGCAGGGCTGCGGCATATCCTCGTCGAAATAGGCCAGCAACACCTGACGGCGGCAGCGGGTTTCCTCGCAGAGCGCGAGCATGGCGTCGAGCTTGTGCTGTTCGACGCGTTTGTGCCGCTCATCGCCTTCGGAGTTGTTGAGCATCTGCTTGAGAAAGATCACGTCCTGCAGGCCGTAGGCCATCCAGGCGTCCGCCGGAAGACCATCGCGGCCGGCACGGCCGGTTTCCTGATAATAGGCTTCCAGGGACTTGGGCAGGTCGAGGTGAGCGACGAAGCGCACGTTGGGCTTGTCGATGCCCATGCCGAAGGCGATGGTCGCCACCATGATCAGGCCTTCCTCGTTGAGGAAGCGCTTCTGGTGATAGGCACGCAGCTCGTTGGCCAGGCCGGCGTGGTAAGGCAGCGCCGGAAAACCCTGCTCGGTGAGGAATGCCGCCATCTCGTCGACCTTCTTGCGCGACATGCAATAGACGATGCCGGCATCGCCCTTGCGTTCGGCGAGAAACGCCAGCAACTGCTTGCGCGGCTGCTCCTTGGGCACGATGCGGTAGAAGATATTCGGTCGGTCGAAGCTGGAGAGAAAGCGCTCGGCCTCATGCAGGTGCAGGCGCTGGACGATCTCCTCGCGGGTGCGCATGTCCGCGGTGGCGGTCAGGGCGATGCGCGGCACCTGGGGGAACAATTCGGCGAGCTGGCCCAGTTGCAGGTATTCCGGGCGGAAATCATGCCCCCACTGCGACACGCAATGGGCCTCGTCGATGGCGAACAGGGCGATATGTTGACGCTGCAGAAAAGCCAGCATGCGCGGCTGAACCAGGCGTTCCGGGGCCAGGTAGAGCATCTTGATCTCGCCGCGCTCGATCCGCTCGGCGATCTCGCGTTGCTGCTCGGCGCTCAGGGTAGAGTTCAGCGCCACCGCCGCCACGCCCAACTCATCGAGGGTCGCGACCTGATCGTCCATCAGCGCGATCAGCGGCGATACCACCACTGCCAGGCCATCGCGCAACAAGGCTGGAACCTGGAAGCACAGCGACTTGCCGCCGCCGGTGGGCATCAGCACCAAGGCATCGCCGCCGCCCGCCACGCGCTCGATAATCGCCCCCTGACGGCCACGAAAGCTGTCGTAACCGAATACGTCTTTAAGGGTGCGCAGTGCCTGGTCGAGCATGAAAGGTCTCCGAAACGAGCCCGGCATTATACGCACCTGTTCGGTCAGGGTCTGTCGGCGTTTCGCAGCGCGGCGCCGGAGCTGCGTTTGGCTCAGGACATAGAACCTGCGCGGGTGCTGATCTATAACTACTCAATCAACCCATTTAGGCGGTAGTCGATGATCACTAAGCAGCTTCTGTGCGGTCTCCTCCTGATCAGCGCTTGCGCCACGGCGATGGCGCAGAACCAGCGCCCGGCGCTGCAGGTACACCAGGGTCACTACTTCAAATATTCGATGCCCCAGGGCTGGACGGCCAACGAGACGACCAATGGGGTGGATATGATGGCGCCGGACCAGGTGACCGGCGCCTCCTTCGCGCTGCTGGTCGGTGGTTTCGGTCAGGTGCTTCCGGAGCAGTTTCTGCAGTTCGTGCTCAACTCCACCCCCGACCTGCAGAATCCACAGATCCATGCAACCAGCCCCCTGCCGCCCTTCCCCGGCGTGATGGGCTTGCAGTGGCAGGTGATCGAGGCGCAGATGAGTTTCCTCTACCGTGGCAAACCGGCTCAAGCCCACGCCACTGTGGGCATCCTGCAGGGCTGGGGGCAATATTCGGCGTTTATCCGTTCTTACCAGTCCTCCACGGCGAACTGGCAACAGGCCCGCTACTGGTTGCCCGCGGTGGCGGAAACCGTGGTGATCACCAACCCACGACAGGTCGCGGGGGTCGATCAGGTGGTGCTGCCGGGGCCGATTTCCCACGATTACATCTCTGGCGACTACAACCGCGCCTGGGAAGCACGCAGCAGCTCCGGCGACAGCCTCTCCCGCGACCGCAGCGAGGCCATGCTGGGCTATGAACGCAGCCTCGATCCGGCGACGGGACAGTATTACGACATGCCCTACGAAACCTACGATCCGACCCTGAGTGGCTATCGCAACCCGGTCAGGCCCGAGGAAATTCTCGAGCGCGCGCCCTTGGGCGAATAGCCGGACGGGATGCCCGCCATCCGGCCAGCGGCTTGCGCGGGCGGTTCCTATGGATTTTTGTCGTGCATTTGTCCCGATTTGCCTAGAACTATGGCCGCTGTAACGGGTCTGGACTAGAATCCAGCCTCGTTTACTTCTTCAAGGTAGCCTCCGATGTCCTTCGCCGAGCAATTGTCCCGCCTGCAAGCCTTCCTCGACGCCGATGAGTTGCATGAAGAGGCCCTGGACTATGTGGCCGCCCACGGTTACCTCACCGCCCTGTCGATCTGCCCGGATCAGGTTCCGCAGCGCGAATGGATCGACGCTCTGTTCTCCGAGCCGCCGCATTACCGCAGCGACGCCGAGCGCGATGACATCGAAGCCACCCTGGTGCAACTGCAAGCCCATATCGCCCGCCAACTGGCCAGCGACGACGACCCTGAAGTGCCTTGTGAACTCGACCTCGGCGAAGATCCGGACGACTCCGAACTGCGCGGCTGGTGCATCGGCTTTATGGAAGGGGTGTTCCTGCGCGAAGCGGCCTGGTTCGACGACGCCGAAGACGAAGTCAGCGAATTGCTGCTGCCGATCATGGTCGGCTCCGGTCTGTTCGACGAGCAGCCGGAATTCGCCGAAATCGCCAGTGACCGCGACCTGGTGGACAGCATGGTCGAACAGATCCCCGAGCTGCTGACCGCGCTGTTTCTGCTGTGCAATGCGCCGGAAGAAAAGCCCGCGCTGCTCAAGCCACGCCACCACTAAGCCCGTGCCCCCGCCTATGGCGCGGCAAACCGTAGAGCATCCCAACCCCGCCATTCGCTACGCCCTGCTGACCATCGGTTGGCTGAGCGTGGTGTTGGGCGTGGTCGGGATTTTTCTGCCGGTGCTGCCGACCACCCCCTTCCTCCTGCTCGCGGCTGCCTGCTTCGTGCGCAGCTCCAAGCGCTTCTACCTGTGGCTGGTCTGCCACCCCAAGCTTGGCCCGTGGATTCGCGACTACCTCGACGGCAATGGCCTGCCGCTCAAGGCCAAGGTCTATAGCATCGGCCTGATGTGGGCCAGCATCGGCCTGTCCTGCTACCTGGTACCGATGCTCTGGGCGCGCTTGTTTATGCTCAGCAGCGCGGTGTTGGTCAGCCTGTACATTCTCAAGCAAAAAACCCTGGCGACCGCCGAACGCCCGATTGATCAATAAATAGTCAGTGATAAGCCGTAAGCCTCGTCGGGCGGACATGCCGAAGGCTTGTCCGCCATTGGGCAGCTAGCGGTGGACAAGGCTTCGCCATGTCGCCCCCTACAAAAGCCAGCCTTGTAGCCCGGAAGCAATCCGGAAGAGCGTTACCGGGGGCGCGGCAATATCGCAATGCCACTGCAAACACCCGGCAAAAACCCTGGGTAGCACCTAAACTTTCTGCATTCCCAGCAGAGGCACGGCCGATGCAGCCACGCCAGCGCCAACCCGGCCGAGCGACACGCAGCGTTGTGCTGCGACTCGTCTGCGCGTTGCTGTTGATCGGTTTGGGCAGCGCCCTGGCCAACTGGGAATTCGCCCTGATCATCGAAAAAGCGCAGAGCCGCTACGGCAACCTGGGCGCGGCCGAACAGCGCATCCAGGCCTGGGACGAGCTGATCCAAAGCAGTACTGGCCTGGCGGAAAAACAGCAGCTTGCCGAGGTCAATCGCTTTTTCAATCGCCAGCTGCGCTTTACCGACGACATTCGCCTATGGCGCGCCAACGATTATTGGGCGACGCCGATCGAAGCGCTGGTCAAGGGTGCCGGCGACTGCGAGGACTACTCCATCGCCAAATATTTCACTCTGCGTCGCCTCGGCATACCCAGCGAGAAGCTGCGCATCACCTACGTCAAAGCGCTGCGGCAGAATCAGGCGCATATGGTCCTGACCTACTATTCCAGCCCGACCGCAGAGCCTTTGGTGCTGGACAACCTGATCGGCGAAATCCGCCCGGCGTCGCAGCGTAAAGACCTCTTGCCGGTCTACGCCTTCAACGCCGAGGGCCTGTACCTGCCGGGCTCGAACAGCAAGAAGAGTGACAGCAAAAAGCTGTCGCGCTGGCAGGATCTATTACAAAAAATGCGCGCGGAGGGCTTCGCCATCGGCGAAGGCTAGGAGAACCCTATGTCCTTACTCAAACAACTATTTCTCGCCATCTGCCTATTTCTGGTGGTGGCCTTCACCGGCAGTTTTATCGCCGGAGTGGAGAACTCCCGCGAGCAGTTGATCAGCCAGCTGCAATCACACGCCCAAGACGCAGCAACCGCTCTGGGCTTGTCGATGACGCCGCATGTCGACGACCCGGCGATGATCGAGTTGATGGTCAGCTCGATCTTCGACAGCGGCTATTTCGCCAGCATCCGCGTGGTACGCATTCCCGGCGGCGAGGTGGTGGTCGAACGTTACAGCAGCAGCACCAGCGACAAGGTGCCGGAGTGGTTCGCCGAGCTGGTCGACCTACAACCGCAAGGCGGCGATGCGCTGATCATGCGCGGCTGGGAACAGGCCGCGCGGGTGGAGGTGCTCAGCCATCCACAGTTCGCTCTGGCCAAGCTGTGGGACAGCGCCATCGGCAGCCTGCTCTGGCTGCTGCTGTGCGGTTTGCTCAGCGCCATCCTCGGCGGCTGGCTACTGCGCACTCAATTGCGCCCGCTCGACGACATGGTGCAACAGGCCCATGCCATCAGCCGTCGCGAGTTCCTCAGCATGCCGCAAGTGCCGCGTACGCCGGAATTGAAGCGCGTGGTGATGGCGATGAACCAGATGGTGGAAAAACTCAAAACCCTATTCGCCGAAGAGGCCGCGCGCAGCGAAAAACTCCGTGAAGCCGCCTACCAGGACAGCCTTACCGGCTTGGCCAACCGCCGCTTGTTCGATATCAACCTGGCCAACCAACTGTTGCAGACCGAGCAAAACACCGAGGGTTATCTGGTGCTGCTGCGGATCAACGACCTCGCCGGGCTCAACCAACGCCTCGGCGGCCAGCGCACCGACGCGCTGATTTGCAGCACCGGGGTACAGCTCAAGCGCCTGCTCATGCAGCCCAAACGGGCCAATTGGCTGGCCTCGCGCAGTCGCGGCGGCGAATTCACCCTGCTCGCCCCCGGCCTGGGCCGCGAGGAAGCCGAACAACTCGGCCAGGAGCTGCATGAGAGCCTGGAAAGCCTGCGCCAGACCGGTGCCAGCGACTGCACGCCGGTAGCGCATATCGGCATTGGCGCGTTCCGTCCCGGCGAAGAGCTCGCCCAGGTAATCGGCCGCGCCGATCAAGCATTGGCGCAAGCACAGGCCGACCCGAGCAAGCCCTGGGCGCGCCTGGACGATTTCGACAGCCAGCCCAGCCAAGGGCTGCACGAGTGGCG
>CAMPJN010000020.1 GCA_946886875.1 uncultured Pseudomonas sp. | reverse complement strand
GAAAGTTTATTCCGCCTTCAGCGTGATACGCGCAAAAGCCTTCTTGCCGGCTTGGAAAACATGGGTAGCCCCAAGCCCGCATATAAAGGAGCGATCGACCATCTCGCCATCCACACGCACGCCACCAGAACCCAAGAGGTCACGCGCCATAGCCGCATTCTTGACCAAGCCCGCCTTGTTCAGCAGAGCGGCAATAGGCATATCCTCAGACGCCACCACCTCGATCTCAGGGAGATCTTCCGGCAGCTCGCCATCCTTCATACGATTGCCAGCCGCACGGTGCGCACTGGCCGCAGCCTCTTCGCCATGGAAGCGGGCCACAATCTCTTCGGCCAACTTGATCTTGATGTCCCGCGGGTTGGCCCCCCGCTCGACATCACTCTTGAGCTGATCGATTTCTTCCATGGAGCGAAAGCTGAGCAACTCGAAATAGCGCCACATCAGCGAATCAGGAATGGATACCAACTTGCCGTACATCACCCCGGGGGCTTCCTGGATGCCTATATAGTTGCCCAGGGATTTGGACATCTTCTTAACGCCATCAAGCCCCTCAAGCAACGGCATCGTGACGATGCACTGCGACGACTGCCCATACGAGCGCTGAAGCTCGCGCCCCATCAGCAGGTTGAACTTCTGATCAGTACCACCAAGCTCGATATCCGCACGCAGCGCCACCGAGTCATATCCCTGAACCAGCGGATACAGAAACTCATGGATAGCAATCGGCTGATTGGTCGAGTAGCGCTTGCTGAAGTCATCGCGCTCAAGCATGCGCGCAACGGTGTACTGCGAAGCCAGGCGGATGAAGTCGGCCGGGGTCAGCTTGTCCATCCAGGTGGAGTTGAAAGCCACCTCGGTTTTTTCCGGATCGAGAATCTTGAATACCTGAGTCTTGTAGGTCTCGGCGTTCTCCAATACCTGCTCGCGGGTTAAAGGTGGACGAGTGGCGCTCTTGCCGCTCGGATCGCCGATCATGCCAGTGAAGTCACCGATCAGGAAAATCACCTGATGCCCCAGCTCCTGGAACTGCCGAAGCTTATTAATAAGCACGGTATGCCCGAGGTGCAGATCCGGCGCGGTCGGATCGAAGCCCGCCTTTATACGTAGCGGCTGACCACGCTTGAGCTTTTCAACCAACTCGGCCTCAACCAAGACCTCTTCCGCACCGCGCTTGATCAGCGCCAACTGCTCTTCGACCGACTTCATGACAGGACTCACGACCACTCAAACCAAAAGGGAACCAACCATACAAGATCGTAGACAAATCACAAGTTTTGCCCATCCTCACCACCTCAGACGCCGACGCCATAAAGGTTCAGGCTTGCCTAGCGAGCGATTTGGTTATATTTTATACAGTTACAGCTTTTTCATCATTTTCTTTCCATCTTTTTAAAAGTCAAAGTGGCCTATGACCTCTACAACTAAAGCCCCGCCCCTGTATCCCAAAAGCCATATCCTCGCTGCCAGCGGCGTAGCCGCAATCCTCAGCTTGGCCCTTCTGGTGTTCCCCTCTCGCGAAGTCGAAGCCCAAAAAACCTACCTCAACCTTGAACTCGACAATAACGGCGAACTGCTTGAATCGGATAGTCGCCAGTCCCAGCGAGATGTACCTTCGCCTTTCGCCAAGATAGATAACCCAGAGTACGAATCTGCTACCCCAGCCCAGGAAAAAGCCTCAGTTGCCAATGCTGCGATCAGCGAGCAGGAACACGAAGCGGCCATCGACAATGGCCAGCACACGATTACGGTCGCCAACGGCGATACCCTTTCCACGGTTTTCTCTCGTGTCGGACTTTCCGCCACAGCCCTGCATGAAGTGCTAAAGAGCAGCAAGGATGCCAAGCAATTCAGCCGCCTCAAAGTCGGTCAAACGCTGGCATTTCAGCTAAGCCAGGACGGTCAACTGGAGAGCCTGCGGACTAAATTGAGCGATCTCGAAAGCCTGAGCCTGACTAAGAGCGAAAGCGGCTTTACTTTCAAACGAGAGCTGGTCAAGCCCGATGTCAGAAACGCCTATGCCCGCGGCGTGATCAATAGCTCGCTGTTTCTTTCAGCCAAGCGCGCGGGCCTTTCCCATGGGTTGACCATGGATCTGGCGAATATCTTCGGTTATGACATCGACTTTGCCCTGGACATTCGCGAAGGCGACGAATTCGAGCTGATCTATGAAGAGAAGGTAGTCAACGATAAGCGTGTTGGTACGGGCGATATCCTTTCGGCTCGCTTTACCAATCGGGGCAAGACCTTCACTGCCGTTCGCTATACCAACAAGCAAGGCAATACCAGCTATTACAGCGCTGACGGTAACAGCATGCGCAAGGCCTTCATCCGCACGCCGGTGGACTTTGCACGTATCAGCTCGCGCTTCTCCATGGGCCGCCGCCACCCGGTACTGAACAAGATCCGCGCACATAAAGGCGTCGACTATGCAGCGCCCCGCGGTACGCCGATCAAGGCAGCCGGCGACGGCAAGATAACTCTGGCGGGCCGCCATGGCGGTTATGGCAACGCTGTAATCATTCAACACGGCCAACGCTATCGCACCCTTTATGCACACATGAACGGCTTCGCGAAGGGAATCCGAAGCGGTAACAGCGTTAAACAAGGACAGATCATCGGCTATATAGGCACCACCGGCCTATCCACCGGCCCGCATCTGCATTACGAATTTCAAGTCAATGGCGTACATGTCGACCCGCTGAGCCTCAAGCTACCGATGGCCGACCCGATCGCCAAAAACGAAAAAGCCCGCTTTATGCAGCTCAGCACGCCGCTGATGGCACAGATGGATCAGGAAAAATCCACCCTGCTCGCCCTCAACAAGCGCTAAGTCAATGCCGTACTACCTAGGGGTGATGTCCGGTACCAGTCTGGATGGGCTGGACATCGCGCTAATCGAACAAACCAGCCAAACCACGCTGCTCGCGACCCATTACATGCCGATGCCCGACGCGTTACGCGCCGAGCTGTTGGCGCTTTGCGCGACAGGCCCTGATGAAATCGCCCACGCAGCAATCGCCGAGCAACAGTGGGTGCAACTCGCAGCGCAGGGCATCAATACTCTGTTGCAACAGCAAAACCTGGAGCCCAGCGCCATACGCGCTATCGGTAGCCACGGCCAGACCATTCGCCATGAACCAGCGCGCGGCTTTACCCTGCAGATCGGTAACCCGGCATTACTCGCCGAGTTGACCAGCATCTGCGTGGTAAGCGATTTTCGGCGACGCGACCTGGCCGCTGGCGGCCAAGGAGCCCCTCTGGTACCTGCCTTTCATGAAAGCTTGTTCGGCGCACAGGATGGTCCGCGCGCAGTACTGAATATCGGCGGTTTCAGCAATTTGAGCCTGCTGGACATCGACAAGCCCATCCAGGGTTTCGATTGCGGCCCCGGCAATGTGCTGCTCGATGCCTGGATTCAGCGCCATCGCGGCGAGCCCTATGATCGAAATGGCGCCTGGGCTGCCAGTGGCCAGGTACAAGCACAGCTGTTGCATTCGTTATTGGACGACCCGTACTTCCAGACCCGAGGCCCAAAGAGCACGGGCCGCGAACTATTCAACCTGAATTGGCTCGACCAGCACCTGAGTGAGCTGCCGCCCTACACACCAGCCGATGTTCAGGCCACCCTGCTGGAACTCAGCGCCGTAAGCATGGTAAGTGCGCTGACAACGGCCCAGGCGCACACCGTGGCCTTGCTGGTGTGCGGTGGCGGCGCCCATAACGGTGTACTGATGCGCAGACTGGCCGAACTGCTACCGGGGTGCACTGTGGACAGCACCGCTGCCTATGGCGTACCGGCCGACTGGGTGGAAGCCATGGCCTTTGCCTGGCTTGCCCACTGCTGCCTGGAGGCCATACCGGCTAATCGCCCGAGCGTCACAGGCGCGTGCGGCCTTCGGGTACTAGGCGCCATCTACCCCGCCTGATCATCGAATCCCCTTACCCCGGAAACGACAACGCCGCGCTAAGCACGGCGTTTCTCAAGGCATGACCCCGGCTATCAGATCGAAAAGGACGAACCGCAGCCGCAAGTGGTAGTGGCGTTCGGGTTCTTGATAACGAAACGCGAACCTTCCAGGCCTTCCTGATAATCCACCTCGGCACCGGCCAGATATTGGTAGCTCATGGGGTCGACAACCAGACTGACACCTTCACGCTCGACAATGGTGTCGTCATCGGCGACTTCTTCATCGAAGGTAAAGCCGTACTGGAAGCCCGAGCAGCCGCCACCGGTCACGAATACTCGCAACTTCAGGCGTGGGTTGCCCTCTTCATCGACCAGGCTCTTCACCTTGCTCGCCGCGCCCTGCGTGAAGAGCAAAGCTGTGGGGGTGAAGGTTTCGACGCTCATGCTGACTATCTCCCGGCGCAAGGCGCCATGTTGCATTGAAGCTCTGCATTATCCGCTTACCCTACAAAATCGGTCAACTATTCTGTAGATTCATATTTATTCGGCAATTCGAGCGGGCGCAGCTCGTCTTTGAGATGACATAGCCGCCCCTCGATCTGCGCGCCCATGGCCATTTCCATCAGGCCGTAATACAGGTTACCGCGCACCCGCGCGCGAATGCCCAACTCAAGGTGTTCGCTGGCGTATATATCGCCGATCACCTCGCCATCCACGACTATATGGGGGGCGCGGATCTCACCTTCAACCTGCCCCTCGACACTGACTCGCACCATGCCATCGGTGGTCAACAGATTACCATTGACCCGGCCATCCACCTGCACCGCGCCCTGAAAACGCAAGTCACCACAGAGCTCAGCGCCTGCTGCGATCAGGCTGGTTTTGCCGCTGAAGCGCTGTAAATCGGTCTTGCTTTTGTCTTTACTCCACATCAGAAATCGTCACTCTTTGTCGATCCATTTGAATACACGCTCCAAAGGCTTTTCACCTTTGACTTCGGCACGTACCTTGACCTGGCCGGGTTCAAACCCTTCGGGCAAGCGTAGCTCGGCGAAACGCCCGGCATCGGGAATGGCCTGAAAGTGCTTGAATGAGAACGGCAGCGGCTGCGCACTCAACTCATCGGGCAGCCCCCGGGTTAACTCGGCAAGCGGCAGACTGACGTCTTTACCACCTCGACGCCCCTCCACCGTGATCAGTAACTGCCCGGCTAGCGGCGTGTCGCCTTTGCCTACCCGGCTCAGCAGCAACTTGTAGCGAAAATGCAGTGGCTTGTCCGTGGCCTGCAGCTCAAAGGTACGAATGCGCAGTCCCTCGCGCCGGCTCGCCGGGGCGAGCACGCCTTTATAGAACGCCAGATCTTGTTGCTGCTTGTAAATCTGCTCTTCAAGCAGCTTGATGGTCAACCGACTCTGCTCATTGGCCTGCTGCGCCACCTTCTCGCCACTGCCGACAACCGCAAGGCGCTGACGCAGCCGATCCAACTCTGCTTCCAGCTCCAGGATGCGCGCCTGCATGGGTTGATGCTCGGCCAGCGCCGTCTGTGTGTTATGGGCCTGCCACAAGGTGCCGGCATAGAACGCCACGGGTATCAGCAGAATCGCCAGCAACAACGCCAGCCGCGCCCGCCTGGTACGCCCCGGGTCGCTGAGGCGGACTTCCCAGTTCGCCATCAAGGCAGCAGGGCTGCGTGCGATAAGCCCAAGCGCTCGTCGAGGCCGAAGAGAATGTTCATATTCTGCACCGCCTGCCCGGAGGCGCCTTTGACCAGGTTGTCGATCACCGACAGCACCACGACCAAGTCGCCATCCTGTGGCCGGTGCACGGCAATACGGCAGACGTTGGCGCCGCGCACGCTGCGCGTTTCCGGGTGGCTACCGGCCGGCATCACATCGACAAAGGGTTCATTGGCATAACGCAGCTCGAACAGGGCTTGCAGGTCGACCGATTTATCCAGCACGGTGGCGTACAGCGTGGCATGGATGCCGCGGATCATCGGGGTCAGATGCGGTACGAAGGTCAAACCCACGTCCTTGCCGGCTGCGCGGCGCAAACCCTGGCGAATCTCCGGCAAATGCCGATGGCCTTTCACGCCGTAGGCTTTCATGCTTTCGCCGGCCTCGCTGAACAACGAACCGACACTGGCACCACGTCCGGCACCACTGACGCCGGACTTGCAGTCGGCGATCAACTGCGAGGTATCCGCCAAGCCAGCCTCCAGCAGCGGAATCAATGCCAACTGCGCGGCAGTTGGATAGCAACCCGGTACTGCGATCAAGCGCGCTTGCTTGATCGCTTCACGGTTGACTTCCGGCAGGCCGTACACCGCCTCGGGCAGCAGATCGGGGGCGCCATGGGGCTGGCCGTACCACTGACTCCACTCTTCGGCATCCTGCAGACGGAAGTCGGCGGACAGGTCGATGACCTTGGTGCCGGCCGCCAGCAGCTCGCCAGCGAGGGCATGGGCGACACCGTGGGGCGTGGCGAAGAACACCACATCGCAGGCGCCCAGGGTCGCGACATCCGGCACGCTGAACGCGAGGTCGTCGTAATGGCCACGCAGGTTCGGGTACATCTCATCGACGCGCATGCCCGCCTCGGAGCGGGAAGTGATCACGACCACCTGCGCTTGCGGATGCTGCGCCAGCAGACGCAACAGCTCGACCCCGGTGTAACCCGTGCCGCCGACGATACCGACCTTGACCATCACCTACCCCTTGCGAAAAAGCCATTGGAAAGCTGCCGATGATAAGGCCGCAACCGCCAACGGCCAACCGCGCAGATGACGTATGGGGCATCGGGCACTACTATCGAGTCACTTAACTGCCCTGGAAGTCGACCAATGCTCTATCTGTGGCTCAAGGCCCTGCACATTATCGCCATGGTGTGCTGGTTCGCCGGATTGTTCTATCTGCCACGTTTATTCGTCTATCACGCCATGAGCGAGGACCCGATCAGTCGCGAGCGCTTCTGCATCATGGAGCGCAAGCTGTATCGCGGCATCATGCTGCCGTCGATGATCGCCACCCTGGCTTTCGGCATCTGGCTGATCAGCCTCAACCCCAGCTATTACTTCAGCCAGGGCTGGATGCACGCCAAACTCGCGCTGGTGATCGTGTTGATCGCCTATCAGCATATCTGCGGCGCCCAGCTCAAGCGCTTTGCCCGTGGCGAAAACCAACGCAGCCACGTGTTCTACCGATGGTTCAATGAAGCCCCGGTCCTGGCGCTGCTCGCCATCGTGATCCTGGTAGTGGTCAAACCTTTCTAGTCGCCAAGGAGAATCCCGTGAGCCTTCCCGCCCTGTTCGAACGACGTCTGCGCCTGCCAATCGTGGCCGCCCCGATGTTTCTGGTCTCCGACCCGCAGCTGGTATTGGCCTGCTGTCACAGCGGCATAGTCGGCAGCTTCCCCGCGCTGAACCAACGCGAAAGCAGCGGTTTCAAGGCCTGGCTGGAGGAAATCGAAAGCGGCTTGACGGCTGATTCGGCGCCCTACGCAGTCAACCTGATCGTGCATGCCAGCAACCCGCGCCTGCAGGCCGACCTGGCGATCTGCGTCGAGCACAAGGTGCCGGTGGTGATCACCAGCCTGGGCGCGGTGAAGGAAGTGGTCGACGCGGTGCACAGCTATGGCGGCCTGGTGTTCCATGACGTCACCACCCGCCGCCATGCCGAGAAGGCCGCAGAGGCCGGAGTCGACGGTCTGATTGCGGTGGCGGCAGGCGCCGGTGGTCACGCCGGCACCTGGAGCCCCTTTGCGCTGATCGCCGAGATCCGCCAGTTCTTCGACAAGACCCTGCTGCTGGCCGGCTGCCTGAACCGCGGCCACGAGATTCTCGCCGCGCAACTGCTTGGCGCTGACCTGGCCTACCTCGGCACACGCTTTATCGCCACCCGGGAAAATGCCGCGCCAGCGGCTTATAAGCAGATGATCGTGGAGGCGCGCGCCGCCGATATCGTCCACACCCCGGCGGTATCCGGAGTGCCGGCGAACTTTATGCGCCAGAGCCTGGAACTCGCCGGCTACGACCTCAAGCAGCTGCAGAACAAGGGCGAGGTCAACTACGGCGAGAAGCTCAAGCCGATCAGCGACGAAGCCAAGGCCTGGAAAACCGTCTGGTCGGCCGGGCAAGGCGTTGGAGCTATCGGCGACCTACCGACAGTGGCGGAGCTGGTCGCGCGCCTGGACGACGAATACCGCGCCGCCCAACAGCTGGCGCAACGCCTGCAGCAGCACTGGCCACGGTGAAGCGCCGCAGCCTGCTCGGTTTCGGCGCGGTCGGCCTGCTTGGTATTTGGGCGCTGCGCCCAAACGATCAAGGCCAACCTCATGCCGCCTACTTCGCCGCGCTCAACCAGCTGCTGCGACGTGAAGGGGGCGGCATCCCCTTGCTGGTCATCGACCTCGATCGTCTCGACCAGAATGCCGACCTGCTCGCCCAACGCTTGGGACAGAAGAAGCTGCCTGTGCGTCTGGTGGCGAAGTCGCTGGCCTCCAGCGGCCTGCTCAATTACCTGGCCAATAAGCTCGGCACTCAGCGCTTTATGGTGTTTCACCAACCGCAACTGAACCAACTGGCCCGCGACTTTCCCCTGGCCGACCTGTTGCTGGGCAAGCCGCTACCCACCGCCGCCGCGCTGGCCTTTTATCAACAATTGCCGGCATCCAGCACCTTTGTTCCGGCACGCCAGCTGACCTGGCTGATCGACAGCCCGCAGCGCCTGCAGCAATACGCGGAGCTGGCCCGCGCGCTAAAACAACCGCTGCAGATCGCCCTGGAAATCGATATAGGCCTGGCCCGTGGCGGATTCGCCAACCCGGCGCAACTTGGCCAGGCGCTGCAGTGGCTAAGCGATAACCCGGCACCACTGCAGGTACGCGGCCTGATGGGCTATGACGCGCATGTCGCCCATACGCCGTTCTGGGCCAATCAGAACCAGGTATTTAGCGACAGCAACGCGCGCTACCTGGCCTTCCTCAATAGCGCGCGCAGCTTCACCAAGCTATGGCCGCAACAGCCACTGCTCAACGGTGGCGGTAGCCTGAGCTATCGCCTGCATACCACTGGTCGTTCGCCGATCAATGAGCTGGCCGTCGGATCGGCGCTGCTCAAACCCAGCGATTTCGATACGCCGCTGCTGAGTGAGCACCAGCCCGCGTTATGGCTGGCCAGCCCGGTGCTGAAAGCCCAGAACGGCGATTTGCCGTTTCTCGGTGCCGCCCAACCGTTGCTGCAGCGCTGGAACCCCAACCGCCAGCGCGCCTTCTATCTTTACGGCGGGCAATGGCCGGCCGACCCGGTTTCTCCAGGCGGGCTCGATTACGACCCGCTGTATGGCCGCAGCGCCAATCAGGAGCGGCTGATCGGCTCCAGCCAAACCGCGCTGCAGGTCGACGACTGGATATTCTTGCGACCGCAACGCTCGGAGGGGCTGTTTGCCGAGTTCGATGAGTTGCGCCTGCTGCGCCGCGGTCGTTTTGTCGGCAGCTGGCTGCCCCACGGCCGGGCTTCGGGCAGCTACTGAATTTGTGCTCCAGGCAGCTTGTCCAGGGGGCTGTAGGCCGCTAGGCTGCGATTACTCGATTACTCGTACGCCGATAAGGAAGCTTGCATGACTCAAGCTCGATTCAAGATCGTCTTCGATGGCCAACTGATGCCCGATACGGCATTGGACACGGTCAAGGACAACCTCATCCGCCTGTTCAAGAGCGATGCCACTCGTATCGGTGCCTTGTTTAGCGGTAATCCGGTCGCCCTCAAGCGCGACTTAGCGGAGAGCGAAGCGGACAAGTACCTTGCCGCGCTGCACCGCGCGGGTGCCAAGGCGCGCAAAGAGCCGGACCTGAGTGCGAACTTGAGTCTGCAGGACAGCGAAGACCACCCATCGCCGAACGATGCGGCAGTGGCCACAGCGCCCTCCGATACCGACATGACCTGCCCCAAATGCGGCCTGCAACAAGCCAAGGCCATCGAATGCTCGGGCTGCGGTATCGTCATCGAGAAATTCATTGCCCGCCAGGCGATGTACAAGGAAAGCGCAGCGGAACCAAGCGCAGCGACGCCAGCGACCATGAGCGCTTCGCCCTATGCCACTCCGTTAGCCGCCGTTGGAGAGATCCTGCCGGAGTTCGGCGAGTTGAACGTCTTCACCACCGAGGGGCGTATCGGCCGCTTGCGCTACTTGGCCTGGTCGCTGGCATTGATGCTGGCATGCATTCCAGTATTTGCGGTGGCCGCCATCGGTTTCGCCATCTCCGAAATCCTGGGCATGGTGCTGGTTGGACTGGTAGTGATCGCCATGCTGGTGGTCGCCGTACAGATCGGCGTCCAGCGCTTGCATGATATCGGCTGGTCCGGCTGGCTATTCCTGTTAACGCTGGTGCCCATCGTCGGCGGCGTAATGAACATTCTGATGTTCGTGGTTCCAGGCAGCGACGCCGCCAATCGCTTCGGCCCGCCGCCGCCCGCCAACAGCACAGCGGTGAAGATATTGGCGCTGCTGTGGTTGCTGGTTCCGGTGCTCGGTATAGTCGCGGCCATCGCTATGCCTGCCTATCAAGACTACGTCACTCGCGCGGGCCTCTAACAGGCTGTTGAAAAACTACCTACGTTGCCCCCTTAAATAAAAAAGAGGGCGTTAAAAACAGGCTCGGCAGCCGCTTGCGGCTAACGCGCTTCAGCGCGGCCCGTAGGGCGAGCGGAGCGAGTAATGTCATTTACAACCTGTAAAGTCGAGTGCGACCCCAGTCGCTTCCTCGCCTGTTTTTGCCTTGTCTCGCCTGCCTCGCCTACGTTTTTCAACGGCCTGCTAATTGGCGTCTGCAACCTTGAGCGCCATACGGAGTCTTAAACGACCCCGTCACGGAGACTGCCATGCCCAGCTATGCCCTGATCACCGGTGCATCCAGCGGTATCGGTCTGGCTCTGGCCGAAGCCCTGGCGCGCCGCGGGCGCAATCTGATTCTGGTGGCGCGTCAGCGTCCCGCCCTGGAGTGCATCGCCGCCGAACTGACCCAGCGCTTCGCCGTGCAGGTGCTGTTTCGCGTGTGCGACCTGAGCCAGCCGATCCAGCTGTCCGGCCTGTTGCACGAATTGGAGCAAGGCGATCTGCATATCGATCTGCTGGTCAATAACGCCGGTGTCGGCAGCTGCGGCGCACTGGTCGCGCAAGACTGGAGCGACGAGCAACGCTTGATCGAGCTCAATATGCTGGCCCTGGCCCGCCTGTGCCATGCCATAGGCACGGTGATGGCGGGCCAGGGCAGCGGCCAGATCCTCAACGTCGCCTCGCTGGCGGCCTTTCATCCAGGGCCCTGGATGAGCAACTACTACGCCAGCAAGGCGTACGTGCTGCACCTTTCTGAAGGGCTACGCGAAGAACTCAAGGAGTATGGGGTCAAGGTCTCGGTGCTTTGCCCAGGGCCGACGCGCAGCGCCTTCTTTCGCAACGCGCGGATGGAAATCGGCGCGCTGCAAGACGGCAAGCTGATGATGAGTGCCGAAGAAGTGGCGCTTATCACGGTCAGGGCGCTGGATAAGAACCGCGCGCTGATCATCCCCGGCTGGCGCAACCGCTTGTTGGCGATGGCGCCACGCTTTTTGCCCCGTTGGTTGGCACGGCGGATGGCGGGCAAGATCAACAGGCGCGCCAGCCTTGCGAGCTGACTGCGCCCGAAACCTCCGGCCGGCTTCAACAGCCAGTCAATTGGCGCTCACAGTACGTCCGTGAGCCCAGCTACGCAGGGCCTCCAAGCCTTCGGCCATGACCACCGACAAGGGCGCGGTACTCTGGATACTGCGCAACAACAGCGCCTGATCAACCGCCTGCTGCTGGGCCTGTGCGGCATACAGCGCGCTGACCACCACCTGCTCGATCTCCGCGCCGGAGAAGCCGGCACAGGCTGTCGCCAGCAGCTCCAGATCGAAACTCTCCGGCGCCAGTTCGCGTCGTTCCAGGTGAATGCGGAAAATATCCACGCGCACCACCTGATCCGGCAGATCGACGAAGAACAGCTCATCGAAGCGCCCCTTGCGCACCAGCTCCGGCGGCAGGCGCTCAATCACGTTGGCAGTCGCCACCATAAACACCGGCGCCTTGCGCTCGGCCATCCAGGTCAGCAGCGTGCCGAGCACCCGTTGACTGACGCCGCCGTCGTTATCGCCGCTGGCCAGACCTTTCTCGACCTCGTCCATCCACAACACACAAGGCGCCATCTGCTCGGCCAGTTTCAAGGCGTCGCGCAGGTTGCGTTCGGTTTCGCCGAAGAACTTGTTGTATAGCGCGGCGAAATCGAGACGCAGCAAGGGCAGCCCCCAGAGCCCGGCAACCGCCTTCGCCGCCAGACTCTTACCGCCGCCCTGCACACCCACCAGCAGCACGCCCTTGGGCAGATCGACTGCCTTGCCCGCGAGAAAGATGTCCTGGCGCTCGGCGAGCCAGCGCTTGAGGTTGCTCAGCCCGCCGACATCGGCGAAGCGCGCGGTGTCGTACTCGAAACTCAGCACACCCTCCAGATCGAGCAGCTGGAACTTGGCCTTGTTCAGCTCCGGCAAATCCTCCTGGGTTATCGCGCCGTCGTCGCAGATCACGTTGCGCGCGAGGATGCGCGCCTCGGCATGGCTCATACCGCGCAGGTTCTTCACCACCTGCTGTAGCGTGCGATTGTCGGTGCGCACCCGGGCGCCGCGGTTGCGCTCGCTCCAGCGCGTGGCCTCTTCGCGAACGATCGCCAGCAACTCGTCTTCGCTGGGCAGGGCGAGACTGAAGCGCGCAGCGAAGCGCTGAACCTCGGCGGGCAACTTACAGGCATGGGAGACCAGCACCAATGTCGGCGCATGCGGGGCATCACGCATCGCCACTTCCTTGAGCAAGCGCACCAGCTTGGGGTTGTCGTCGAGAAAGGGATGCAGATCGCACATCGCATAAAGGTTGGCTTGCGGGTCGGCCTTGATCAGCTTCAGCGCCGCCTCCGGATCCAGAGTGGCGCCGTCGCTGCTAGCGCCGGCAAAACCCAGGCGCTGCAGGCCTTCGGTGATCGACCAGAAATGCAGGCCCAAGCCGCGGCGCACCGCCAAACTGGTGAGGGTTTCCAACACCCGCGGCTCATCCCAGGACTCGATCAGAATCAGCTTGATCTTCGAGTCCAGCACCAACCCCAAATCATGAATATCGTTCTTCACATACGCTCCTTGTTGGTCGGGCCCCTCAGGCACCGCTAAACTCGAATCTCTTTCAACAAGCCGGGAGACTGTCCATGGATTGTCTTTTTTGCAAGATCGTCGCCGGGGAAATACCCGCGCGCAAGCTTTACGAAGACGATCAGGTCTTCGCCTTTCACGACATCGGCCCACAAGCTCCCGCGCATTTTCTGGTGATCCCGAAAAAGCACATCGCCACCCTCAATGACTTGACCGAAGCGGACAAGGCATTGGCCGGACATATTCTCTTCACCGCCCAACGCCTGGCCAAGGAGCATGGCTGCGAGGAAGGCTTCCGCGTGGTGATGAATTGTAACGAGCTGGGCGGTCAAACGGTTTATCACATCCATATGCACGTGCTTGGCCAGCGCCAGATGACCTGGCCGCCGGGCTGAGCGACTGCGACAAAAGGGCTCAAGCCGAGATGAGCCCATGCGCGGCTATTGGAGTAAACTGGCCACCGATCTTTCCGCCGGAGGTGCCCGATGGCCAACCAACGTCACTACACGCCCGTCGACCGGCTGCTGCTGCAAGCCGATGCCGCGTTGCGCACCCTGCTGCCGTTCAGTGGCCAGCCAGGGCGGCCGTCACCGGCGGTGGTGCAACCAGAAGCGGAACTCGATGAACAACAAACCCAGCATATCGCCGGTTTGATGCGCATCAACCACACTGGCGAGGTTTGCGCCCAGGCGCTTTATCAGGGCCAGGCACTGACCGCCAAGCTGCCGCAGGTGCGCGCGGCCATGGAACATGCCGCCGACGAGGAAATCGATCACCTGGCCTGGTGCGAGCAACGTATCCGCCAACTCGGCAGCCAGACCAGCATGCTCAACCCGTTGTTTTACGGTTTGTCGTTCGGCGTCGGCGCGGTCGCCGGTCTGGTCAGCGACCGGGTCAGCCTGGGCTTCGTCGCCGCCACCGAGGATCAGGTGGTCCGCCATCTCGACGAACACCTGCAGCAAATTCCAGCCAACGACGAGAAGTCCCGGGCGATCCTGCAGCAAATGCGCGAGGATGAAGCGCAACATGCGACCAGCGCCCTGGAAGCCGGCGGCTTGCGCTTCCCGGCACCGATCAAGTTCGGCATGACCTTGCTATCCAAGGTCATGACCAAGAGCGCGTATCGACTCTAGAGGCGGGCTTTACCCCAGCTCGACGATTTCGTAATCGTGGGTTATCTCGACGCCAGCACGGCCAAGCATGATAGACGCGGAGCAGTACTTCTCCGCCGACAGCTCCACCGCACGTTTCACCTGAGCCTCTTTCAGGCCGCGGCCTTTGACCACGAAATGCAGGTGGATCTTGGTGAACACCTTGGGCTCTTCAGTGGCACGCTCGGCTTCGAGAAAGGCTTCACAACTCTCGACCGCCTGTCTGGATTTTTTCAGAATGCTGACCACATCGAAGTTGCTGCAGCCGCCCAAACCGATCAACAACATCTCCATCGGGCGCACGCCGAGGTTGCGCCCGCCGCTTTCCGGCGGGCCATCCATCACCACCGCATGGCCACTGCCCGACTCGCCGAGAAACAGCGCTTCGCCGGCCCATTGAATGCGTGCTTTCATTACCCTGGCTCCGCTGTTAAAAAGGAAACGCAGCTTATCACAGCAGTTTTGCTCGCCCGTATAAGGCAATCGCGTCGGAGTTCCTGGGCTAGATGTTAGCCAGGTCGCAAAACCGCACCTAGTATTAGTGTGCTTGTTATACTGGCGCCAGAATGCTGGCAAACTTGATCGGATAACTAAATTAAAATAACCGCCAGCAAGACAGCGGCTTACATTTATATCTTCGGGATTCGGGCATGGTTGCTATTACCCTCACACCTAAAATAAAAAATCTCGACAAGCTTCTCGCACACTGCCACCGCCGTCGCTACACCGCAAAAAGCACCATTATTTATGCAGGCGACCGCTGTGAAACTCTGTTCTTCATCGTCAAGGGCTCGGTCACCATCCTGATCGAGGATGATGATGGTCGCGAGATGATCATCGCCTATCTCAACGCCGGCGACTTCTTCGGCGAGATGGGCCTGTTCGACAAAGACGGCACGGAAAAAGAACGTAGCGCCTGGGTTCGGGCCAAGACCGAATGCGAGGTCGCAGAGCTGAGTTATGCAAAGTTCCGCGAGCTGACCGAGCAGGATCCGGACATCCTCTATGCCCTCGGCAGCCAGATGGCCGAACGCCTGCGCAACACCACTCGCAAGGTTGGCGATCTGGCGTTCCTCGATGTCACCGGTCGGGTCGCGCGGACCCTGCTTGATCTGTGCAAACAGCCCGACGCCATGACCCATCCGGACGGCATGCAAATCAAAATCACCCGTCAGGAGATTGGCCGCATTGTCGGCTGCTCGCGGGAGATGGTGGGGCGCGTGCTCAAGGCCCTGGAGGAACAGGGACTGGTCAACGTCAAGGGCAAGACCATGGTGATATTCGGCACGCGCTGAATTTCACCGACAAAAAAGCCGACGCATGCGTCGGCTTTTTTATGGGCGTCAGATCAATCGATATCGGGGGCCGCGATCTGCCGCTTACGCTCGGGAAAGAACAGACGCTCCAATTCCGCGCCTGGCTTCTCCGCGCGCATGAATGCTTCGCCGACCAGGAAGCCGTAGACTTCGCTGATCTCCATCAACTCGACATCGGCGCGGTTGAGAATACCGCTCTCGGTCACCACCAGACGATCGCGTGGAATCCGCGGTAGCAGATCGAGCGTGGTTTCCAAGCTGACGTCGAAGGTGTGCAGATTGCGATTGTTGATCCCTACCAGCGGGGTATCCAGGGTCTTCAGCGCACGCTCAAGCTCGTCGCCATCGTGCACCTCGACCAATACGTCCAGCTGGAACGCCTTGGCAGTAGCCGCCAACTCAGCCATCAGCACATCGTCCAGCGCCGAGACGATAAGCAACACACAGTCGGCGCCAAGTGCCCGCGCCTCGACGATCTGATACGGGTCGATCATGAAATCCTTGCGGATTACCGGCAGCTTGCAGGCGTTGCGGGCCTCCTGCAGGTAGCTATCGGCACCCTGGAAGAAATCAACATCGGTCAGCACCGACAGACAGGTCGCCCCGCCGGCTTGATAACTCTGGGCCAACTCGGCAGGAACGAAGTACTCGCGCAGCACGCCCTTGCTCGGCGAGGCCTTTTTGATTTCGGCAATCACCGCTGGCTGTTTACGTTTGGCCTGCTGCAGCATCGCCTCGGCGAACCCCCTCGGGGCATCAGCGGCGCGCGCCTGTCGCTCGACTTCTTCGAGGCTGACCAGGGCACGGCGCGCGGTGACTTCCTCGACCTTACGCGCGAGAATTTTCTCCAGAACGGTTGGCACACTCATCCTTCGCTCTCCTGCTTGAACACCGCGGTAAAGGACACCAACTCGTCCAGTTTCTCCCAGGCAAGCCCGGTGTGCAGGGCATCGTGGGCCAAGTCCATACCTTCCTTCAGGCTAACCGCGTGATCTGCGGCATAGAGGGCGGCACCGGCGTTGAGCACGATCATCTCTGCGGCCTTCTGCCCGTTTTCGGTTTTGCGCCGACCCAAGGCATCGCGAATCAGCGCCAGCGACTCCAATGGCGTATCGACGCTCAAACCTATCAGGCTCTGGCTTTTGATACCGAAGTCTTCCGGCTGAATGCTGTACTCGCTGACCACGCCATCCTTGAGCTCCGCGACGAAGGTCGGCGCGGCCAGACTGATTTCGTCCAGGCCGTCCTGGGCATGTACCACCAGCACATGAGTACTGCCGAGGCGCTGCAGCACTTCGGCGAGCGGGCGGCACAGGGCCTTACTGAACACGCCGATGACCTGGTGCTTGACCCCGGCAGGATTGGTCATAGGACCGAGCATATTGAAGATGGTGCGCAGGCCCAACTCACGACGTGGACCGATGGCATGCTTCATCGCGCCATGATGCGCCGGGGCGAACATAAAGCCGACTCCCACTGACTCGACGCAGCGCGCTACCTGCTCGGGTGTCAGGTTGAGGTAAACCCCCGCCGCCTCTAGCAGATCGGCACTGCCGCTTTTACCCGATACCGCGCGGTTGCCGTGCTTGGCCACATTGCCGCCGGCAGCGGCGACCACGAAGGCCGCGGCGGTGGAGACATTGAAGATGTTCATGCCGTCGCCACCGGTGCCGCAGGTATCGACCAGACGCTCGGCATTGATTCGCACCGGCGCCGCCAGCTCGCGCATGATCTGCGCGGCGCCGACGATCTCATCGATGGTCTCGCTCTTCATGCGCAGGCCCAGGAGGAAGGCGCCGATCTGCGCATCGCTGCACTGCCCGGTCATGATCTCGCGCATCACATCCTGCATTTCCGCAGTAGACAGGTCGAGTTGGCCGACGATCCGGTCGAGGGCTTCCTTGATATTCATCGGCGCACGCCTCCGTGTTGTTTGAGGAAGTTGGCGAACAGCTCATGGCCCTGTTCGGTGAGGATCGACTCGGGATGGAATTGCACCCCTTCGATATGCAAGGTCTTGTGCCGCAAGCCCATGATCTCGTCGACCGAACCGTCGTCGTGCTGGGTCCAGGCGGTGATCTCCAGACAGTCCGGCAGGGTTTCGCGCTTGACCACCAGGGAATGATAGCGGGTTACCGTCAACGGCATGTTCAGCCCGGCGAATACGCCCTGATGCTCATGGAACACCGGACTGGTTTTGCCGTGCATCACTTGGCGCGCGCGCACCACATCGCCGCCGAAGGCCTGACCGATGCTCTGGTGCCCCAGGCATACGCCGAGAATCGGCAGCTTGCCGGCGAAATGCTCGATCGCCGCCAGCGATACGCCGGCCTCGGTCGGCGTGCAGGGACCGGGCGAGACCACGATGCGCTCGGGTTGCAGCGCCTCGATCTCGGCGATGCTCAATTCGTCGTTGCGGATTACATGGACATCGGCCCCCAGCTCCCCGAGGTACTGCACCACGTTGTAGGTGAAGGAGTCGTAGTTATCGATCATCAGTAGCATGGCAGGACTCCTCAGCGCTCGGTCTGGTCGGGGACGGTTTGTTCAGCAAGAGCCACTGCGCGGAACATCGCGCGGCGCTTGTTCAAGGTTTCCTCCCACTCCAGCGCAGGCACCGAGTCGGCGACTATGCCGGCACCGGCCTGCACATGCAGTTCGCCGTCCTTGATCACCGCAGTACGAATGGCGATGGCGGTGTCCATATTGCCGTTCCAGGCCAGATAACCCACGGCGCCGCCGTAGACGCCGCGCTTGACCGGCTCCAGCTCGTCGATGATTTCCATGGCGCGAATTTTTGGCGCCCCGGACAGGGTGCCGGCCGGCAGAATGGCGCGCAGTGCGTCCATCGCCGTCAGGCCTTGTTTGAGCTGGCCGGTGACGTTGGAGACGATGTGCATGACGTTGGAATAGCGCTCGATCACCATCTTCTCGGTGAGTTTGACGCTGCCGGTGCTGGCGACCCGGCCGACGTCGTTGCGTCCCAGGTCGATCAGCATCAGGTGTTCGGCGAGCTCCTTGGCATCGGACAGCAGGTCCTCCTCCAGCGCCAGGTCCGCCTCCTCGCTTGCGCCGCGCGGGCGGGTGCCGGCGATCGGCCGCACGGTGATCAGATTGTCCTCGACCCGCACCAACACTTCCGGCGAACTGCCGACCACATGGAAGTCGCCAAAGTTGAAGAAGTACATATAGGGCGTCGGGTTGATACAGCGTAGCGCCCGATACAGATCGATAGGCGCGGCTGTGAACGGGATCGACATGCGCTGGGAAATCACCACCTGCATGCAGTCGCCGGCGAGGATGTATTCCTTGATTGCATTGACCGAGCGCTCATAGTCGTCGCGACTGAAGCTCGACTTGAATGCGGGCTCGGCACCTGCGGGCGCGCTCAGGTCGACCCCCAGTCGCGGCATGATCGGCTGACGCAACTTGTGCAGAATCTCCTGCAAGCGCGCCTGGCCTTGCTCGAAGGCGTCCGTCTCAGCCGGGTCGGCGAGCACTATGGCGTGCATCTTGCCGGCCAGGTTGTCGAACACCACCACGGCATCGGAGACCATCAACAGGATATCCGGGGTGCCGAGCGGGTCTGGATTGACCCCGGCGGCCAGCTTCGGCTCGACATAACGCACGCTGTCATAGCTGAAATAACCCACCAGCCCACCGTTGAAGCGTGGCAGCCCCGGCAGGGTCGGTACCTTGTAGCGTTCCTTGAACTGTTCGACGAAATCCAGCGGATCATCGCAGTGGTGCCGTTCGACCTCGACACCATCGACGCTGATTCGCACATCGTGCTCATAAGCTCGCAGTACGGTGCGCGCCGGCAGGCCGATAATCGAGTAACGCCCCCACTTCTCGCCGCCCTGGACGGACTCCAGCAGGTAGGTGTTGGCCTCGTCGGCCAGTTTCAAATAGATGGACAGCGGCGTGTCGAAATCCACCAGGGTTTCGCAGGCAACGGGAATGCGGTTATAGCCGGCAGCGGCTAAACGCAGGAATTCTTCGCGGGTCATG
>CAMPJN010000019.1 GCA_946886875.1 uncultured Pseudomonas sp. | reverse complement strand
TTCTCTACGGCCTATTCGTATTGCCGGAATCGCTGGACCCGGCCAAGCGCATGGCTTTTTCCTGGCGGCGGGCCAATCCGTTCGGCGCGCTCAGGCTGCTACGCTCCCACCCCGATCTGTCGGGTCTGGCAGGCGTCAATTTCCTGCTGCATTTCGGCCACCATCTGTTTTCCGCCGTGTTCGTACTCTATGCTGGGGAACGCTATGGATGGGGACCATGGCAGGTGGGCGCGGTGCTGGCACTGGTCGGCGCGATCGACATGTGCGTGCAGGGCCTGTTGGTCGGTCCGGTGGTGAAGCGGCTGGGCGACCGTCAGACCATGGTCATCGGCCTGACCTTTGGCGCCATCGGGCTGGCCGCGATGGGGCTTGCGCCTACGGGCTGGCTGTTCGTCGTCGCCATGTTCCCCAGCGCGCTATGGGGTCTTGCCATGCCGACCATCCAGTCCTTGATGACAAGGCGCGTGTCGGAATCCGAACAGGGCCAGTTGCAGGGTGCGAATAATAGCGTCGGATCAGTCGCAGGCATCATGTCGCCGCTGTTTTTCGGCGCGGTCTATTCGGCATCGGTAGGGGAGGATCCGGCGCTGCCTTTCATCGGCAGCGCCTTCCTGATGGCGGCGGCTGTGCTGGCTGCCGGGGCGGTGCTGGGGTGGGCAACCGGGCGGCGTCGGGATGCGCCTTTGCTGGACAAGGGCGACGCCACGCACTAACCGCGCCACATTCCATTCTCTCCGGTTCATAAAGGCGATTCGATGACGCTGCCCCTTCAGGATTCCATCCTCATCGTGGATTTCGGCAGCCAGGTGACGCAGCTGATTGCACGGCGCGTGCGTGAAGCAGGTGTCTATTCCGAAATTGCACCTTTCAACAGCGCCGCCGAAGCCTTTGACCGCATGAAGCCCAAAGGCATCATCCTGTCGGGCGGCCCTTCATCAGTGATGTGGGACGACAGCCCGCGCGCGCCGCACCATTTCTTCGACGCAGGCGTTCCGATCCTGGGCATCTGCTATGGCCAGCAGACGATGATGCAGCAGCTGGGCGGTCAGGTCGAAGGCGGCGAAAACGGGGAGTTCGGCCGCGCCTTCATCGAAGTGAAGAAGCGTTGCGCCCTGTTTGACGGTCTGTGGGCCGTAGGTGACCGGCATCAGGTGTGGATGAGCCATGGGGACAAGGTGACCCACCTCGCCCCCGGCTTTGAAGCAGTGGCGGTGAGTGAAGGCGCGCCCTTCGCCATGACCGCGAACGAGGAAAAGCGCTTTTACGCAACGCAGTTCCACCCCGAAGTCGTGCACACGCCCGACGGCGCAAAGCTGATCGCCAATTTCGCTCGCCATGTCTGTGGCCTGAAAGGCGACTGGACCATGGCCGAGTTCCGCGCGACCAAAATTGCGGAAATTCGCGCGCAGGTGGGCGACGGCAAGGTGATCTGCGGCCTGTCGGGCGGCGTCGACAGCGCGGTTGCCGCCGTGTTGATCCATGAGGCGATCGGCGACCAGCTGACCTGCGTCTTCGTGGATCACGGGCTGATGCGCAGCGGAGAGGCCGAACAGGTCGTATCGCTGTTCCGGGGCAGCTACAATATCCCGCTGGTCCATGTGAACGCGGAAACGCTGTTCATGAAGGGGCTGGAGGGCGTCACCGACCCCGAAGCCAAGCGCAAGTTCATCGGCAAGACCTTCATCGACGTGTTCGAGGATGAGGCCAGGAAGATCGGCGGCGCAGCCTTCCTGGCGCAGGGCACCCTCTATCCCGACGTCATCGAGAGCGTCAGCTTCACGGGCGGGCCGTCTGTGACGATCAAGAGCCATCACAATGTCGGGGGCCTGCCCGAACGGATGAACATGAAGCTGGTCGAGCCGTTGCGCGAGCTGTTCAAGGATGAAGTGCGCGAACTGGGCCGGGAATTGGGACTGCCGGACGTCTTCGTCGGCCGCCACCCCTTCCCCGGACCGGGCCTCGCCATTCGCATTCCCGGCGAGGTCAACAAGGAACGTTGCGACATTCTGCGCAAGGCCGATGCCGTCTATCTGGAGGAAATCCGCAACGCCGGGCTGTACGACGCAATC
The DNA here is from genome assembly GCA_946886875.1 of uncultured Pseudomonas sp. The sequence goes on along the minus strand of CAMPJN010000019.1, from coordinate 17,811 downwards.
TGGCAAGCATTCGCGGTGCTGCTGCCGGTGCGTACGGTCGGGGTGATGGGCGACCATCGCACCTATGACTGCGTTTGCGCGCTGCGAGCGGTCACCTCTACCGACGGCATGACCGCGGACATCTATCCCTTTGATGCCGCCTTCCTGAGCCGCGTTGCGACCCGCATCATAAACGAGGTCAAGGGCATCAATCGCGTGGTCTACGACTATACGTCCAAACCACCCGGCACGATCGAGTGGGAATGATTCCGCGTCTGGCACAGCCAGGCACCTGATGGCATGAAATGCCGCTAAGCCCGCGTAATTGCGGGCTTTTTTTTGTTTGTGTTTGGCACGATCTGGCAACGGGAGGAAGCGCCAAGCACCGTTTGAGCATGGCATTAAAGCTGGTATTATGGTTTGGCGATGCCATGATTGATGCCGATACCATGCTGCGTTCTTTTGTGTGTTCATGGTATTAATATTCTATAAGTTACTGTTTCGTAAGAAAAAATACGATAAATTCGAGATTTTTTCAGCATGGTATCGGAGACGAAGAAGGACAAGGTACATGCTGACCGATACCAAGCTGCGCAATCTCAAGCCCAGGGACAAACTCTACAAAGTGAATGACCGGGAAGGTCTCTATGTGGCAGTGACTCCAGCCGGCTCCATCTCGTTCCGTTACAACTACTCAATCAACGGTCGGCAGGAGACCATCACCTTTGGGCGTTATGGTGTCGGTGGCATCACCCTGGCCGAAGCCCGCGAGCTGTTGGGTGACGCCAAGAAGATGGTTGCGGCGGGCAAGTCGCCGGCCAAGGAGAAAGCCCGAGACAAGGCGCGGGTGAAAGATGCAGAGACGTTCGGTGCCTGGGCGGAGAAGTGGCTGCGTGGCTACCAGATGGCCGACTCCACCCGCGATATGCGCCGCTCGGTTTATGAGCGTGAGCTGAAGCCGAAATTCAGCAATCAGAAGCTGGTGGAGATCACCCACGAAGACTTGCGGGCGCTGGCTGATGCCATTGTTGAGCGAGGCGCACCGGCCACCGCCGTTCATGTGCGTGAAATCGTGTTGCAGGTATTTCGCTGGGCCATCGAGCGTGGGCAGAAGGTCGAAAACCCGGCAGAACTGGTGCGCCCAACAAGCATCGCTCGATTCGAGCCACGTGACCGAGCGTTGACGCCAGAAGAAATTGGGCTGATGTACCAGTACATGGAGCGAGTGGGCACAAGCCCAACAAACCGTGCGGCGGCCAAGCTGTTATTGCTGACGATGGTGCGCAAGAGCGAGCTGACCAATGCGACCTGGAGCGAGATCAATTTCAGCGAAGCGTTGTGGACGATTCCAAAGGAGCGGATGAAACGCCGTAACCCGCACCTGGTATTTCTGTCCCAGCAGGCTCTGGATATTTTCATTGCCATGAAAACCTTTGCCGGTGGTTCCGACTTCGTTTTGCCATCACGGTACGACTCGGATGCGCCGATGAGCGCTGCCACACTTAACCAGGTGCTGACGCTGACTTACAAGGCGGCGCAGAAAGATGGGAAGTCACTTACCAAGTTCGGACCGCATGATTTGCGGCGCACAGCCAGCACGCTGTTGCATGAGGCCGGCTACAACACCGACTGGATCGAGAAGTGCCTGGCGCACGAGCAGAAGGGCGTGAGGGCTGTCTACAACAAGGCTGAGTACCGCGAGCAGCGGGCGGCGATGTTGCAGGATTGGGCCGATATGATTGATGAGTGGACTTCGGGAGGCAGTAAGGGTTGATGTTTTTGCTATCTTTGATAGCATTGAAGTTGATGCCGTGAATTTATAAATAAGGCCGCCATTGGCATCGGGCAGGTCAATTACCGATTAGCTGCTTCGCGCAGCTACTCGATGAATAGCAACTATTCATTTGAGAGGTATTGACCCATGCAAAATATAAAGACCCTCATCAACAGGAAGAAGCTCCTGGAGATGATCCCGCTTTCGACACGAACAATTTATAACCTGGAGCAGCGAGGGGATTTTCCACGCCGTATCGCGTTAACCAGTAGAAATGTCGCCTGGGATTTGTCAGAGGTCGAAGAGTGGATTGAGGCACGTAAATCATCGGGTGATCAAGCTGCGCGACCTGGCCCTATAGAGGGCTAGTTATATGGCTCTTGATCTTATGGCGGCTTTCACGGAATTGCCGCCACCCATTGATTATGTTCTGCCTAATATGGTTGCTGGCACTGTTGGTGCTCTTGTGTCGCCTGGTGGGGCTGGTAAATCCATGTTGGCCCTTCAATTGGCTGCACAGATTGCAGGCGGGCCTGATTTACTTGAAATAGGCGAGTTTCCCACCGGGCAAGTGGTCTATCTGCCTGCTGAAGATCCACCGGCCGCTATTCACCATCGTCTGCACGCCCTTGGGGCACACCTCAGCGCAGCGGAACGGCAAGCCGTGGCTGATGGTTTGCTCATTGAACCCTTGATCGGTAAATGCCCAAACATCATGGCTGCTAGCTGGTTCGATGCTCTCAAACGAGCCGCTGAAGGTCGTCGCTTGATGATCTTGGACACTTTGCGGCGCTTCCACATTGAGGAGGAGAACGCTAGCGGGCCGATGGCGCAGGTTGTTGGGCACATGGAGGCCATAGCCGCTGATACAGGCTGCTCCATTGTGTTTCTGCACCACGCGAGTAAAAGCGCAGCCATGATGGGGTCGGGCGATCAACAGCAGGCCAGTCGTGGATCGTCCGTACTGGTTGATAACATCCGTTGGCAATCGTACCTATCCGGCATGACGCAAGGCGAGGCCGAGATACTGGGGGTCGATGATTGTCAGCGTGGGTATTTTGTCCGCTTTGGCGTCAGCAAGGCCAACTATGGCGCACCTTTTCAAGAACTCTGGTTTAGACGGCACGACGGCGGCGTGTTGAAGCCTGCTGTACTGGAGCGGCAGTGCAAGGTGAAAAGGAGACAGCGTGAAGAAGCCTAAGCATGACCTGACCCACGTCCGACATGATCCCGCGCACTGTTTGGCACCTGGCCTGTTCCGCAGCCTCAAGCGTGGCGATCGCAAACGCTGCAAGCTGGACGTGACCTACACCTTTGGCGAGGACGAATCCATGCGTTTCGTCGGATTCGAACCTCTCGGGGCCGATGATATGCGTCTTTTGCAAGGCATCGTGGCCCTTGGCGGCCCGAACGGCATCTTGCTAACCCCGGAACCGACCAGTGAGACGGGGCGACAGCTACGGCTATTCCTTGAACCCCGTTTCGAAGCCATTGAGCAAGACGGCTTGGTGGTTCGTGAGAGCCTGACCAAACTGCTCTCAGAAACGGGCATGACGGATAGCGGCGACAACATCAAGGCGCTCAAAGCCAGCCTGCTGCGCATGTCGAACGTCACCATCCTTGTGACGAAGGGACGGCGGCAAGCCGCGTTCCACCTGATGAGTCATGCTTTTGACGAGACGGACGGCAGGCTATGGGTTGCCCTGAATCCGCGTATTGCCGAAGCGATCCTGGGGCATCGTCCATATGCCCGTATCGACATGGCGGAAGTGCGGGTGCTACAGACTGATCCGGCACGGCTGATGCACCAACGGCTATGCGGCTGGATCGACCCCGGCAAATCCGGGCGCGTGGAACTGGACACGCTTTGCGGCTATGTCTGGCCAGATGAAGCCAATGCCGAAGCTATGAAAAAACGCCGTCAGACTGCCCGGAAGGCACTGGCCGAACTTGCCGCCGTGGGTTGGGTAGTGAACGAATACGCCAAGGGAAAATGGGAGATCAAGAGGCCTGGCCCCACGGCAACTGCACCCGTTTACCGTCGTAACGTTCCCTTGTTACCGTCGTAACGCTCCCCTTCTGCCGTCGTAACGTTCCCCGTCCCAATTTGGAAAACCCAGACGGTGCGCTGCTTTGCGGGCAGTTTGGGAAATCCATCCAAGATTATCTAAAGATAATCCATCATGCGCGGTGCAGCTCGCGCCTTGAGGGCGCGTTCTGACCTTGCCAATAAAGCCCTGGCGGGCTTTATCAATCGGCCATAGGCCGATGGTTTAACGCCAAGAAGAGAAGGCGGCTTCAGTGGCCGCTGAAACGCCTTGTGAGAGGGGAAAACAACCCGGAGTCCCTTATTCCATGAGCTGAAGCAGAATCTGCGTCTAACGGTGCTGGAGGGCCGCTGTGTGCACTTGTAGTTATCTGTACTGAAACCTTGGCTCGAAACGTGAAATGGCTAAGCAGTGCCCATTCGTTCGGTAAGAATAATAAGAAGATTATTATTCTTATTATTACCAAGCAGGAATGAGCCGTGTGTGTTGGACGCCCATAACCAGTAACCTGCGTGAAGGTGTCAACATCAGGAAAGGTTGCCCCTCAAGTATCAATACGTCGCCTTAGTGGTATGACGGGAGGGGAGGCAAATTTCTTGTGTTCATTGACACTTGAGGGGCGGGTTATGCCCTTCTTTTTTGGCGTCCAACTCGCCCCATCGGGGCGAATGGTTTGTGTCGATTGTTGGCATTTTAGGTTCCGATTTAAAGCCGATTGAGCAGCGATTTTGAAGCGACTATGTCGATTGCAGGCCGATTTGGTGACGATTACGGTTATGTTGCCAAGAATCGGTGTTTGTTTGACGATAAAACGCTTTACGTTCGATATGCGCTAGATTTTCAATAGTGGGTGAAATGCGGGCAGGATGGGTGAAGTTAGCTAACCGGCAAGCCGGTTATCTATCTTCACTGTCCCTTATTCGCGCCGGGGGCACTCAACGGGAATCCTGCCCTGCGGGGCTGATCGGCTACCGCCGGTTGCAAGAGTATAGGTCTTGCTATTTTTAATATCTTTGATAGCATGGTTGTCGGGTACACCAAAAGGGTATTGATATGGCAAATGTGCTTATCAGGAATTTACCCGCCGAGGTGCACCGTGCGTTGAAAGTTCGAGCAGCGCTCAACGATAGGAGCACCGACGCGGAAATACGCGAAATACTGACGGCGGCAGTACAGCCGCTAGAGCTTGAAGAGATTGGCCGGGAAGTTGGCTTGTCCGAAAGCGATAAAAAAACAGAGTAGTTTTACGTTTGTAAGTCCGGGCCTCAGCGCCAAGGGCAATACCGATCAGCTAGTGGCGTAGCTCTTCGATGAAACGTTGCCGAGAACAAGCACAACGCTTGGTCAAGGCAATGCCTTCTTTTCATCGACGGAGTACGACCATGAAGTCCAAAATTTTAGCGGCTAAAAAAACCGCTCTAGCCGTTGCACTCGCAACCGGCTTTATCACCACTACCACCGCCCCTGTGCAAGCTGGTATCCCCGTCATCGACGGCGGCAACCTGGCCCAGAACATCATGACGGCCATCGAGTCGGTGGCGCAGACGCTCAAGCAGATTGAGCAGTACCAGACCCAGTTGCAGCAGTACGAAAATCAGCTCCAGAACACGATGGCCCCAGCCGCGTATATCTGGGATCAGGCGCAGACTACGATCAACCGGCTGATTGCCGCGCAAAACACGCTGGCCTATTACGAGAACCAGCTAGGCAGCCTGGATCGTTACCTGGCCAAGTTTCAGGACGTGGCCTATTACCGCAGCTCGCCATGCTTCAACGGCAGCGGCGGATGCACGCCGGCCGAAAAGGCAGCGATGGAAGAGAACCGCCGCCTGGCGTCAGAGTCGCAAAAGAAGGCCAACGATGCCCTGTTCCAGACCGTTGCCGACCAGCAAAAGGCTTTGAAGGATGACGCCCGTACCCTGGAGCGGCTGCAAGGCGCGGCCCAGGGTGCAACTGGCCAGCTACAGGCCATCGGCTACGCCAACCAGCTCGCCAGCCAGCAGGCCAATCAGCTCTTGCAGATTCGCACCATGTTGACCGCCCAACACAACGCGGAGGCAGCCCGGATTGCAGCAGAACTCGATGCCGAGGCGCGAGGTGATGCCAGGGCCGAGCAAATGCGTACCTGGACGTTTCGCCCGAGTCCGGCAGACAACTACTAGGGAGGCGGTGAGATGAAAAAAATCTTTTTTACTACCGCGGCTACGTTGCTGTTGTTGGCTGGATGTGAACAGGAAAGGATGCCCGAACCAAATGCGGCGACGTGTGCCCCCGATGCGTTCCAGGCAGCACTGAATGAAATGCGCAGCGAAGCGAACCGAGAGGCCTTTACCGAGGAATGCAGAGCATTCCAGAAGGCCAAGCAGATGCGTCAGTGGGAGTTCAAGCCCAGCCCTAAAGATGATTATTGAGGTGGTCGCCATGAGAAAGAAAATTGCTCTAGGTGGCTTGATGATGGTCGCCACAATGGTGCTGGCTGAACCTGCAATGGCGCAGGAGCTAAGTAGCAGCGGTGTTATGAATGATGTGCTCAAGCGTTTTCATGATGCTGCCGCAACATGGGGGCCAGCTATTGAGTCCGCTGCATCGCGTTTGTTCTGGACGCTGGTTGTGATTTCGATGGTCTGGACATTCGGCATGATGGCTTTGCGCAAGGCCGACATTGGCGAGTTCTTCGCGGAGTTCGTTCGCTTCACGATCTTCACCGGCTTTTTCTGGTGGTTGCTGACGAATGCGAACCAGGGCATGAATATCGCCGGTACGATTGTTCAGTCATTGCAAACTCTGGGCGCGCAGGCGGGGGGACTTTCCAATAGCAATCTTGGGCCCTCCAGCATCCTTGATCTTGGTTTCGAGTTATACAACCGCACAGTACAGGCCACCTCGGAGCTGGGATGGCGGCAGATGGCAACTGCTCTGGTCATGGAGCTAATGGCCCTGGCTGTTTTGTTTGTCCTGGCGTTGATTGCGGTCAACCTGTTGCTGTTGCTCGCATCAGCCTGGATTCTGTTGTATGCCGGTGTGTTCTTCCTTGGCTTTGGTGGAAGTCGTTGGACTTCCGACATGGCGATCAATTACTACAAGACCGTGCTGGGCCTGGCCGCACAGCTTATGGCAATGGTGCTTCTGGTTGCGATTGGCAAAGAGTTCATCAATCACTACTACACGCAAATCAGCGAGAACATGGCATCCCAGGAACTGGCCGTGATGTTGGTTATATCGGTCATCTTGCTTTTCTTGGTCAACAAAGTTCCGCCGATGATTTCTGGTCTTGTGTCTGGTGGTGGTATTGGCGCAGCCGGTGGAATTGGAAACTTCGGTGCGGGTGCGGCAGTTGGGGCGGCGGTGACGGCGGCCAGTATGGCAACTGGCGGCGCTGCCCTGGCAGGTAAAGCGGTTATGGGTGCCGCAGCCGGTGCAGCCGGAGGTGCAAGTGCACTCCAAGCGGCTTTTCAGAAAGCATCAGCGAGTATGGAAACCGGCGGTGACATGTCCAGCATGGGGTCAGTTGTCAGCAGTGGCGGAAACGGTGGTGGTGAAGCGGGTACTGCTGGCAGTAGCCCATTCGCCCAAGCGGCTGGCTTTGGTGACAGCGGCAGTAGCTCAAGCGGTGGCGGCTTTGCCAAGGCCGCGAAGCTGGCCACAGGCACGGCCTCCGAGTTAGCCAAGGGTGTCGGCTCTCAAGTGAAGCAGGGATTCCAGGAGCGAGTGAGCGAAACCACAGGCGGAAAACTGGCTGCTTCGATACGCGAAAGCATGGAGCCGAAAGAAGCAAGCCAATCTGGCCAGTTCGAGGGCAATAGCTTGGGCGCCGATTCTGGCCCAGATAGTAACGAAGTCAGGAGTTAGCACGATGACGACATCAACATACATGGCCGCATTGGCGGCCCTGGATGAAGCGCCAAGGGAAGAAGTCAGCCAGGTATTTATTTCGCCGCTGGGTGATCAATCGACCGAGGTCGATGCAGAGACAGAAACAGCCGCTTTTGTATCACGGCCAGACCCTATGAGAGAGAGCGAAACTAAGCCGATAAGTATTGAGGTTAATGGCGGCAGGAATGAGCGGTCAGCATTCGCGGAGGCGGCGGGGCTGTACCTGTAGGCGCACCGGGCTGGCCACAACCAGCCCGGCACTTTCAATCAACACCTACTGGAGAGGTGAATTATGACAACACAACATATTATCGAACCAGGGCAAGCAGTGCATCAAGCAGCGGCTATTCTTTCTTCTTTGGAGTACATCAACCAAGCGGAAGCGCGGAGCCTTGGGCCATTGGCCGAAGCCGTCGCTAATGCTTTTATGGTGGTGTACTACCAAGCTGAAACGGGCCGGGCGACACAGGCTGATTTTCAAGAAGCAATGAACGCCTTGCGCCAAGCGTGCAGCTAATGACGAAAGGGCGGCCACTCGAACTGGCCGCCTTTTTCAATCTTCACTGTTTGGCCATTCCCGACCCACAGACGGCGCATCCATCCATTCGCGTTCCTCCGGCGGCAGCGGGTAAGCCCCGGATGCTTCCGCGTCGGCCAGTAGTTCGGCCAGTGTGTAGCGCACCCGACCAGTGGAAACGGCGCGGGCCGGGTCGGCCTTCTCATGCAGCCTGTTCTCTAGGTTCTTTGGGTCTGTCATCGGGCGACCTCAGCAAGCATGGATACTAGGTGTTCCAGGTCAGTGATCGAATGCGCCAGGAAGCGGCCGGCGCGGCAATCTGCAATCATTTCCTCAGTTTTTTCCTACTCATGTTCAACCTCGTTCGTACCAGCTCTTCGAGCGATTCACCACGCGCACGACCAGCAGCATCACCGGCACTTCGACCAGGACGCCGACCACGGTTGCCAATGCAGCGCCGGAGTGCAGACCGAACAAGCTGATGGCGGCCGCCACGGCCAGCTCGAAGAAGTTGCTGGCACCGATCAGGGCCGAAGGACAGGCGACAGAGTGCTTTTCCCCCGCCCGCTTGTTCAGCCAGTAGGCTAACCCGGAATTGAAGAACACTTGAATCAAGATCGGCACGGCTAGCATGGCGATCACTAACGGCTGCCGGATGATGGCCTCGCCCTGGAAGGCGAACAGTAGAACCAACGTCAGCAGCAGCGCGGCCATCGACCACGGCCCGATCTTCTGCATGGCCCGTTCAAAGGCGGCCTGTCCTTGCTTGAGCAGATGCCGCCGCAAGAGCTGCGCCAGGATCACCGGCACGATGATGTAGAGCACGACCGAAATCAGCAGCGTGTCCCAAGGCACCGAGATCGAGGACATGCCCAGCAGCAGGCCGACGATGGGCGCGAAGGCCACGATCATGATGGCGTCGTTCAGAGCCACTTGCGAGAGCGTGAAAAGCGGGTCGCCGTTGGTAAGGCGGCTCCACACGAACACCATTGCCGTGCAGGGCGCGGCGGCCAGCAAGATCAAGCCCGCGATGTAGCTGTCCAGTTGATCGGCCGGCAGGAACGGAGCGAACACTTGTCGGATGAACAGCCACCCCAGCAGGGCCATCGAGAATGGCTTGACGGCCCAATTCACGAACAGCGTGACGCCGATGCCGCGCCAATGCTCTTTGACCTGGTGCAGCGCCCCGAAGTCGATCTTGACCAGCATCGGGACGATCATTACCCAAATCAGCAGGCCCACCGGCAAATTGACCTGGGCCACTTCCATGCGGCCTATGGCCTGGAACACGTCAGGAAGGCCCTGGCCGAGCGCAACACCGGCGACGATGCACAGGGCCACCCACAGCGTCAGGTAACGCTCGAAGCCGCTCATCGGGGCCTGGCGCGGCTTCGCGGCGATGGCCTGTGCGCCGGCGCTCATGCTTCCTGCTCGGTCTTGCCGATGTTCGCCAGCTCGCGCTTGATGGCCGTCTGGTCAAGCATTTTGAGAGGCAGATTCACGAACAGGCGGACGCGGTTCATCATGTGCCGGAAGGTTTGTTCGAAGGCCCGGCGCTTCTCGGCGTCAGTGCCTTCGACGGCGGCCGGGTCTTCAAATCCCCAATGCGCCGAGATCGGCTGACCAGGCCACACCGGACACATTTCGCCGGCGGCGTTGTCGCAGACGGTGATGATGAAGTCCATCTTCGGTGCGTCGGGCGTGGCGTACTCGTCCCAGCTCTTGCTGCGCAGATTCTCGGTCGGGTAATTCACCGACTCCACCTTTTCGACGGCGAAGGGATTGACCTTGCCGGTTGGGTGACTGCCGGCGCTGTAGGCGCGGAAGCGCCCTTGCCCCATCGTGTTGATGAGAGCTTCGGCCATGATGCTGCGCGCCGAATTGCCGGTGCAGAGGATGAGGACGTTATAGATTCTTTCGGTCATGATGTTTCGCTTTCTGGTAGTGGCTGGGGAGCAATGGCGATGGATGAAAGATCGGTGGCCTCGTCGATGACGTGGCCGGCCGCTTTCCGTTCGGAATAGCGGTCTGTCAGTGCTTCACGGTGCGGCCGTACCAGCGCCGTGAAGCGCACCAGTTCTTCCATCACATCGGCTATTCGGTCGTAGTACGGCGAGGGCTTCATGCGGCCCGCCGCGTCGAACTCTTGGAACGCTTTGGCGATACTCGACTGGTTCGGAATGGTGAACATTCGCATCCAGCGGCCGAGCAGACGCAAGGTGTTCACGGCGTTGAAGCTCTGCGAGCCGCCGGATACCTGCATCACGGCCAGGGTGCGGCCTTGGGTCGGCCGGATGCCGGCCATTTCAAGCGGCAGATGGTCAATCTGCGCCTTCATGACACTGGTAATCTGACCGTGGCGTTCCGGGCTGCACCAGACTTGTCCCTCTGACCACTCGGACAGGGCGCGCAGCTCCTTGACGGCCGGGTGATCGTCGCTTTGCACTTGATCGGGCAACGGCAAATCGGACGGGTCGAAGATGCGTGTTTCTGCGCCAAAGAATTGCAGCAGCCGGGCCGCTTCCTCGACGGCCAGCCGTGAGAACGAGCGGGCGCGCAGCGAGCCATACAGCAGCAGGATACGCACCGGCGGGGCGTCGGGTGCCAGCCCGAGCGCCGGGCGCTCGATGGCAAAGGATTTGTCCAAAGCGGGCAAAGAATCGGGGTCGGAAAGATGGCGAAGTCTCATGCCAACACCTTCCCGGCTTCCGTGGTGCAAGACAGGTTGCACACCTGGCCGCCGCAGCAGTTTTCCGTGAGAAAGGCCACCAGGTTAGTGGCCGTCGAAAAGTTCGCCTCGTAGATCACAAATCGGCCTTCTTGCCGCGACGTGACCATGCCGGCGTGTGCCAGCTCTTTCAGGTGGAAGGATAGCGAAGACGGCGGGATGCCGGCCGCTTCGCTGATTTTTCCGGCGGCCATGCCGGCGGGGCCGGCCTGGACGAGAAGCCGGAACACCGCGAGGCGCGATTCTTGAGCGATGGCCGCCAGGGCGGCTACAGCATTTATCGTTTCCATGTTTCAATAATAGTCGAAATATGGAGTGTGCTCAATAGCTCATTTAAGCTGTAAAAATGAGCTAGGCGCATTTAGATCGATATGTGATAAATTGGCCTGCCAGTTTAAGATGGGTGCATTTGAGTATGCCCAAAGGAGCCCGCAAGTATGCGCAGGACGAAGCCAGTAGCCGCGCCGATGGTGGCGCGGGTCTATCTGCGCGTCAGCACCGACGCGCAGGACTTGGAACGCCAAGAGGCGATCACTACGGCCGCGAAGGCCGCCGGCTACTACGTCGCCGGCATCTACCGTGAGAAGGCATCCGGCGCACGCGCCGACCGGCCTGAGCTGCTGCGCATGATCGGCGACCTACAGCCCGGCGAGGTGGTCATTGCCGAGAAGATCGACCGCATCAGCCGCCTACCTTTGCCCGAGGCCGAGCGCCTGGTGGCCTCGATACAGGCCAAAGGCGCACGCCTGGCCGTCCCTGGCGTGGTCGATCTATCCGACCTGGCGGCCGAGGCCCAGGGCGTCGCCAAGATCGTGCTGGAAGCCGTGCAGATCATGCTTTTTCGCCTGGCCTTGCAGATGGCCCGCGACGACTACGAGGACAGGCGCGAACGCCAGCGCCAAGGCATTGAGTTGGCCCGCCAGGCCGGGCGGTACAAGGGCCGCCGTGCTGATCCGAAGCGCCGCGCCCAAGTTGTCGCGCTGCGCAAGTCCGGCTACAGCATCAACAAGACCGCCGAGCTGGCCGGGTACAGTGCGGCCCAGGTGAAACGGATATGGGCCGAGGTCAGCCAGGCCGAAGCGAAGCAGCACGGCGCGTTCGTGGAGGACGCATTGACGGAAGCCGATGCCCTGGCCGCTGTCGGCCAGGATGAGCGCCAGGAGGAAAGGGCATGAAGAAGCCGAACCAAGACGACGAGCCGTTTTTCATCACCGAGGAGATTGCGGCCGAAATGATCGCCGGCGGCTATGAGTTCGAGCTGCCGCCCATTCCTTGCACCATCCGCCTACGCGACGTGCTGGAGCGCATGACCGATGCTGAGCTAGCATTGCAGCCGGGCGAGATCGCCGACCAGGAGCGTGAACGCTGCCGGCGCAAGCCGTGTTCAACCTCATGATCTGGTCATGGTATTTTTCATGGCACTGAGCCTGATAGTTCTTGCAAATTGTTGTCACTAAAGGGTTTTGTGTGCTTGTTTACAATCGAGTGGGAGTGACGGGCACTGGCTGGCAATGTCTAGCAACGGCAGGCATTTCGGCTGAGGGTAAAAGAACTTTCCGCTAAGCGATAGACTGTATGTAAACACAGTATTGCAAGGACGCGGAACATGCCTCATGTGGCGGCCAGGACGGCCAGCCGGGGTCGGGATACTGGTCGTTACCAGAGCCACCGACCCGAGCAAACCCTTCTCTATCAGATCGTTGACGAGTATTACCCGGCATTCGCTGCGCTTATGGCAGAGCAGGGAAAGGAATTGCCGGGCTATGTGCAACGGGAATTTGAAGAATTTCTCCAATGCGGGCGGCTGGAGCATGGCTTTCTACGGGTTCGCTGCGAGTCTTGCCACGCCGAGCACCTGGTCGCTTTCAGCTGTAAGCGTCGCGGTTTCTGCCCGAGCTGTGGGGCGCGGCGGATGGCCGAAAGTGCCGCCTTGCTGGTTGATGAAGTACTGCCTGAACAACCCATGCGTCAGTGGGTGTTGAGCTTCCCGTTTCAGCTGCGTTTCCTGTTTGCCAGCCGGCCCGAGATCATGGGGTGGGTGCTGGGCATCGTTTACCGCGTCATTGCCACGCACCTGGTCAAGAAAGCGGGCCATACCCACCAAGTGGCCAAGACGGGCGCGGTCACCCTGATCCAGCGTTTTGGATCGGCGCTCAATCTGAATGTTCACTTCCACATGCTGTTTCTCGACGGTGTGTATGTCGAGCAATCCCACGGCTCAGCGCGTTTCCGCTGGGTCAAGGCGCCGACCAGCCCAGAGCTCACCCAGCTGACGCACACCATCGCCCACCGGGTGGGTCGCTATCTGGAACGGCAAGGCCTGCTGGAACGGGATGTCGAAAACAGCTATCTGGCCTCGGATGCGGTGGATGACGACCCGATGACACCCCTGCTGGGGCACTCGATCACTTACCGTATCGCTGTCGGTTCACAGGCGGGGCGAAAGGTGTTCACTTTGCAAACTCTGCCGACCAGTGGTGATCCGTTCGGTGACGGGATTGGCAAGGTAGCCGGGTCCAGCCTGCACGCCGGCGTGGCGGCCAGGGCCGATGAACGCAAGAAGCTCGAACGGCTGTGCCGGTACATCAGCCGCCCGGCGGTATCCGAGAAGCGGCTGTCGTTAACACGAGGCGGCAACGTGCGCTACCAGCTCAAGACGCCGTACCGGGACGGCACCACGCACGTCATTTTCGAACCATTGGATTTCATTGCAAGGCTGGCCGCCCTGGTACCGAAGCCCAGAGTCAACCTAACCCGCTTCCACGGGGTGTTCGCACCCAACAGTCGGCACCGGGCGTTGGTCACGCCGGCAAAACGGGGCAGGGGCAACAAGGTCAGGGTGGCTGATGAACCGGCAACACCAGCACAACGGCGAGCGTCGATGACATGGGCGCAACGGCTCAAGCGTGTTTTCAATATCGACATCGAGACCTGCAGCGGCTGCGGCGGCGCCATGAAAGTCATCGCCTGCATTGAAGACCCTATAGTGATCAAGCAGATCCTTGATCACCTGAAGCACAAAGCCGAAACCAGCGGGACCAGGGCGTTACCCGAAAGCCGGGCGCCACCGGCTGAGCTGCTCCTGGGTCTGTTTGACTGACGAGCCTGAAGGCCAACGATACCAATCAAAATGCTGCGTTCACAGCGCCGCGGCAGGGATCCGCCGTGCTGGTTGTCGGAAAAGGAGCCGCTAGTGGGAAAGAGGAGGGTAAATTTTCAGCGTTGCTGGCTCCCCGTCAGCCGGATTGGGTTGCATCGCAGGGGTGTCGAAAGAGTCAACTGCGGTCCAAAGCTGTTGGACTTGGGTGAAAAGGGCGTTTATTCTTCCTATACGTTGTCGGCAGCGGGCCAAAAAGGAATACGTCCATGCCCATCGAGGTGAAACCGGCTGTGAGCGCGGGTTCAAGCATATAGCCCGACAGGCGCGTATCCTTGCCGATCACGACACGATGGCGGTGGTCACCGCGACGAAAGACACGGCCAGCCGCCATGCCGACGCGCAAGGCGGTTTCCGCCGTCATCGCGCCTTCGTTGGCTTTGCCACGAATACCGTCTGTGCCGAAATATTTGCGCACCATAAGGTCGATTATCCTGTCGTCGGGTCGCCCTCAAAGGGGACATGCCTGCTGAACCGCGAATATAGAGAAATATCCCGAATGTGCAGTTAACGAATTCTTGCGGTTTCTTTCAGCGCCGCCAATACCGCCAGCCCGTCGCGCAAGGGGCGCGGCTCGTGTGTGCGGATGAAGTCAGCTCCACCTGCGGCGGCGGCAAGCTCTGCAGCGAGTGTCGCGGCCCCGACATCCCCCGGACCACGGCCTGTGAGCGCGCGCAGAAAGGATTTGCGCGAAACAGACAGAAGCACCGGCAAATCGAAGCGCAGCCGCAATTCATCGAACCGCGCCAGCACCGAGAGCGAGGTTTCGGGAGCAGCCCCCAGAAAAAACCCCATGCCGGGATCAAGGACAAGGCGGTTGCGTTTGATACCGGCACCCGTCAGCGCCGCGATGCGCGCGTCAAAGAACGCCGCAATGTGATCCATGATGTCGCCAGCGGGTGCCTCGCGCCGATCTGCCTGCCCGTCTTGCACCGAATGCATAACGACGAGTTTGGCAGATGATTTCGCCAATTGCGGATAGAACGCAGCGTCTGGAAAACCGCGAATATCATTGAGATAGGCCACACCACGCGACAAGGCATAGGCTTGCGTCGCGGGTTGATAACTGTCGAGCGAGACGGGAATGCCATCTGCCTTGAGCGCGTCCAGCACCGGCGCGATACGCGCGATTTCTGTGTCGGACGAAACAGGCGCGGCGTCGGGATTGCTGGATGCCGGACCGAGGTCGATCACATCTGCCCCCTCGGCCATCAGCTTACGCGCCTGCGCAATGGCTGCGTCTGGCGCCAGATACCGGCCTCCATCGGAGAAACTGTCCGAGGTTATGTTGACGATGCCGAAAATGATGAGCGATTTATTCATGGGGGCTTCTATAATAATAATAATCGAGCATGAGTCTCATACGGATGCTCGGGTCGAAAGGGAATCCCCAGGCGAGTAACCTGTTTGCGGTGATCCATTAGCTGCAGGAGCAGAAGAGCATACATCTGGAAGCAAAGCCAGGAAAGCGGCCTATGGAGCTGTGCGGCAGCGCTCAGTAGGCAATTTTTCAAAATATTGTTAAGCCTTTTCTGAGCATGGTATTTTTCATGGTATTACCAATTAGCAGGAAAATAAGCCATTGAATATAAAAGATAAAAATGTCTTGTTTACAATAGAGTGGGAGTGATCTCACGCTGATTCCCCGTTGAGGAGTGTTTGAGGGCCGCACCAGAACGCTCGACGGACTGTTTCCGGGCACCTGACGCAGAACCCTTGCGACAGCGGCAACTGAGCGTTAGGTTCACCTTTCGTTCCAATGAGGGGATAATATGGACAGCCTGATCGCCCTGCTAATTATTGCAGCCTCGCTCGCTGGGATTGGGGTCGGGTGGCTGCTGCGGGGAAAGGCCCTTGCCACTGCCAGCGCTGAAAAGACGGAGCTTACCGCGAAGCTGGACAGTATCACGGCACAGCGCAATGCGGCTTTGCAGGAACTGGTGGTAGCGCAGGATCGCGCAGCGCAGGCGGCTGAGCTTGCGGGACGATTGGAAGAGGAACGGACGGCGCGCGAGGCGGCGGGCCGCGACTTGGCTGCCCTACGGTCCGATACGCAGGCGCGAGCCGAAGCGTTCGAGGCGCAGATTGTCGCGTTGAAGGACGCCAAGGAACAGCTTTCCGCGCAGTTCAGCGAGATCGGCGGCAAACTGCTGCAACAGGCGCAGACTCATTTTCTGGAGCGTGCGGACCAGCGGATGACGCAGGCGCATGAGAAAAGCGAAGCGCAACTGAAGCAACTGCTCCATCCGGTCAATGAGACGATTCAGCGCTACGACCTGAAGATCACGCAGATCGAACAGCAGCGGACCGAAGCCTATGGCATCCTGCGCGGCGAGATCGAATCCATGCGCACCGGTCAGGAAGCGGTGCGCGCGGAAGCGCAGCGGCTAGTCGATTCACTTCGCCATGCCCCGAAGGCACGCGGCCGATGGGGCGAGCAGCAGTTGCGCAACGTGCTGGAAACCTGCGGCCTATCGGAACATGTCGATTTCCACACGGAAGTGAGCGTTGAGGGCGAGGATGGACGGTTGCGACCAGACGCCATCCTCCGCGTGCCGGGAGGGCGATCGCTGGTCATTGACGCCAAGGTATCACTCAACGCCTATCAGGATGCTTATGGAGCCGAAGGTGAGGATGAACGTAACCGGCTGTTGACGGCCCATGCCAACGCAATGCGCGCCCATGTCGATACGCTGGGGCGAAAAAGCTATGCTGATCAATTTGATGAAGCCCCCGACTATGTGATCATGTTCGTGCCGGGCGAGCATTTCCTGTCCGCCGCGCTGGAACATGATCCTCGACTATGGGATCACGCCTTTGCCAAGCGCGTATTGCTCGCGACCCCGACTAATCTGATCGCAATCGCCCGGACAGTCGCGGCGGTATGGCGGCAGGAAAAAATGGCTGACGAGGCCAAGCGCATTGGCGCACTGGGCAAGGAGCTTTATGAAAGGCTGGCGGGCGCGGCGACTTCGCTTCGGAAACTGGGCAATCGACTGACCGGGGCCGTGGGTGATTATAACGCGTTTGTCGGTAGTTTCGAAGGTCGAGTGCTGGTCACCGGGCGCAAGTTGCGCGACCTCAACATCGAAACGGGTGGCAAGGAACTGGATCAGTTGGAGCCGGTCGAAGCACTAGTGCGTGAACCCGCCTCTCCTGAAGCCTTGCGGCCGTTAGACGCACTGCCCAGCATCGTGGAATAGGCGGATCCGCAGGACTTCAGTTGGGGTTCATATTGATAGTTAGCCAGCTATTGAAATCAGAACGAAGCTTCGGATTGCGTGAAAAGCCTCACGGTGGCATGGGCTGGGGATGGCACGCATTGGCCTATTGGGCGGCTCCTTCAATCCAGCGCATGGTGGCCACCGGGCAATTTCGCTGTTTGCTGCCCAGGCGCTCGGTCTTGATGAAATATGGTGGCTCGTTTCTCCCGGCAACCCGCTGAAACGCTCGACCGAGATGGCGCCGTTGGCCGCAAGATTGCAGCACGCCAGGAAAATCGCGCGTCGTGCCCCTATCCGGCCGACGGCAATCGAACGCACGCTGGGCACGCGTTATACCGTCGATTCGCTGCGCCGCTTGTCCGCGCGCTATCCGCGTCATCGGTTCATTTGGCTGATGGGGGCGGACAATCTAGCACAATTCGGCCAGTGGAAGGCTTGGCGCGGTATCGCGCGACGAATGCCCATTGCGGTGATCGCCCGTCCATCCTATGATAGTGCAGCCCATGGCTCT
>CAMPJN010000018.1 GCA_946886875.1 uncultured Pseudomonas sp. | reverse complement strand
ACAGCCCGCCGCCACGCCGATCAACGACGCCGAAGGGTTCTGGCGGCAGGCGCAAGATGCGCTCCGCCAGGGCCGTTGCGCCGCCGCCCGCGATGCGCTGTTGGCCTACCTGGCTTGCCCAGGTTTGACTCATGCACATCAGCACCAGGCCTGTTTGCTGCTCGCTCGCAGCTGGGCCGATCAACAACGCTTCGATGAGGCCCAGGACTGGCTGCAACGCGCGCTGTTGCTCGATCCGGCCTCGGCCAGCGCCTATTGGTTGCAGGCGCAACTGGCGCAGCAGAACGGCGATCAGCAGGCGGCGTTGCTCGGGCTGCAGAAGTGCCTCTACCTGGACGCCGGCTTCATCCTCGCTTACTTCCTGCAGGCGCGCCTGTTGCTCGCACAGGGCCAGTGGCAAGCCAGCGCAAAAGCCCTGCAAGTGTGCCGGCAACTACTCGACAGTCAGGATCAAGAAACCCTGGTACCGCACGGCGACGGTATCAGCTGCGCGCAGTTGCTGCGCCTGTGCGAACAGTTACAGGAGCAAAGCCAGACATGTCCAAGCCCATGAACCCAAGCCAGCAAGCCGTCGACGATTCGGCAAGCTGGGCCCGTTTGCACGAACGCATGGCGGAGTTCGAGCGGCGTCTGCTCGACGGATTCGCCATCGACCCCGAAGAGCGCACCGCGCGCCTGCGCGAACGCAGCCGACAGTGGGCTGGAGTGATCGACGATCAGGCGCCTGCGGACGGATTCGAAGTGCTGCGCTTCGGCATCAGCGGCGAGCTGTACGCCATCGCCAGCGAACACGTCGCCCAGGTGTTGCCGCTGAGCCAGTACACGCCGTTGCCGAGTACTCCGGCTTACGTGCTGGGTATCGTCAACGTGCGCGGGCGCATCGTCTCGGTGCTGGATCTGCGGGTGCTGTTCGAGTTACCGGTCGACAGCCTCTCCGAGCGTAACTTCCTGCTGATTCTGCAAAGCCCGCAGATGGAATTCGGCGTGCTGATCGACCAGGTACTGGGCATCGCGCAGATTCGCCGCGATGCCCTGCAAAAAGCACCGGTCAACCTCACCGGCGTGCGCGCCAACTACCTGCTCGGGGTCACCGACGAGCAAGCCACGGTGCTCGATGGTGCGCGCCTGCTGGGCGACCCCGAATTAACCGTAATGGCCGAATAAAACAGGCAAGGCAAGGAGAGACATCTGGATGATGGGTAATACGCTACGGTTCGATATAGGCAGCAAGCTGATCGTCGCCTTTGCCGCGCTGATAATCGGCTTCGGCGGCCTGATCTTCATGACTCTGGAACGCTTCGTCAGCCTGCAGGAAAGCGAAGAGCGGCAATTCCAGCGGCACTATGGCTGGATCTCCGACGCCAAGGAGCTGCGCATCAATATCGAGGCCCAGCGCAACGAGCTGTTGCTGGCGATCAGCTCGGGCACCGTAGATGGCCTGGATCAACACCAAGAGCAGGTTCGCCAAGCCAAGCTGCAGAACGATCGGCTGATGCAACGTATGCGTACTACGGTGCTAGACGACCCAAAGGCCGCCGACCTTCTCGAACGCTTGACCTTGCTGCGCGCCGCTGTGCAGGAAACCCGCGAGCAGCAGTGGCAACAGATTCGCGCCGGCCAGCTGCAGGAGGCGCTGCAATTGAGCACCGGGGTGCAATTGGCGCGTTTCGAGGAAATTCATGCCCTGGGCTTGCAACTGACCGACCTGACCGAGCAGCGCATCGCCGAAGCGCAGCAGCATTCGCGTCAAGCGCTGGCGGACTTGCGCGAGCGCATGTTCAATTTGAGCCTGATGCTGGTGGTTGGCGGTGCGCTGCTGGCCTGGTTGCTCAGCCGCCATATCGCGCTACCGCTGGCGCGCTTGACCGGCTGGGCCGAACAGATCGGCCGCGGCGAGATTCCGCGCGAGATCATCGCCAGCTCCCGTCAGGACGAAGTGGGCCGGCTGGCCCAGGCATTCGCCGAGATGAGCGCCTACCTGCGCGAGCTGGTGCAGGATATGAACGAAGGCATCTCGGTATTGGCCAGCTCCAGCGAAGAAATCCTCGCCGCCACCAGCCAGGTCGCCACCAGCACCCAGGAAACCGCCACGGCGATCAGCGAAATCGCCACCACGGTGGAGGAGGTCAAGCAGACCGCGGTACTGGCCGGGTCGAAATCCCAAGGCGTTGCCGAAAGCACCGAGCGTACCCGCCAGGTCGCCCTCGGCGGCAGGCAGGCGGTCGAGGATGCGCTCACCGGCATGCAGCAAATCCGCGAACAGATGCAGGCCGTGGCGGAAAGCATCATGCGTTTGGGGGAACAGAGCCAGGCCATCGGCGAGATAGTCGCCTCGGTCGGCGATCTCGCCGAGCAATCCAACCTGCTCGGGGTCAACGCCTCGATCGAGGCGGTCAAGGCCGGCGAGTTCGGCAAGGGCTTCTCGGTAGTGGCACAGGAGGTCAAAGCCCTGGCGGATCAGTCGAAACAAGCCACCGCCCAGGTGCGCGGGATTCTCGGGGATATCCAGAAGGCCATGACCAAGGCGGTGCTCTTGGCCGAGCAGGGCAGCAAAACCGTGGAAGTCGGCTATGAACGGGCACGTTCCAGCGGCGAGGCGATCCGCAGCCTCAGTGACAGCATCGAACAATCCAGTGAAATGGCGCTACAGATCGCCGCTACCAGCCAGCAACAGCTGATCGGCATGGATCAGGTCGCCAGCGCCATGGAAAACATCCGTCAGGCCAGCCAGGACAACGTCGGCGGCACCCGTCAGGTCGATCTGGCGGCGCGCAACCTGCACCAACTCGGCCTCAAGCTCAAGGGCCTGTCAGCCCGTTTCAAACTCTGAAGCAAGCGTCAGCCAAGGGAATAAACAGGATGATGGCGATGATGAACAACTGGCGTATCGGCAATAAATTGCTTCTCGCTTTCGCTCTGTTGATTTTGGGTTTCGGCGCCATGTTGCTGTTCAGCCTGGAGCGTTTCGTACACCTGCAGCAAAGCGAAGGACAAGAGTTCACCCGGCGTCACGAGCGGGTGGTAGACGTCAAGGATCTGCTGATCAATATCCTCAACCAGCGCATCGCCTTGCAGGCATTGCTGAACAGCGACGCGACCAGTCAGGACGATTATCAAATGGAGATTCAGCGCAGCAGCGAGCGCAATGGCCAGCTGCTGGCGCATCTGCGCGAGACCCTGGGCGATGATCCCGAAGTCGCCGCTCTGATCGACAAGCTGGAGGCCTTGCGCAGCACTTTCGCGCACACCCGCGATACCCAGGTATTGCCGCTACTGGAAAGTGGCCGCAAGGCCGAGGCTCAACGCTTGTTCAGCAGCACCCAGGACGAGCGGGTCAAGCAAATGATGGCGCTGAGCGAACAGCTCACCGAACTGACCGCGCTCAGGGTCCGGCAGGGGCAGCAGGAGTCGCGTCAGACCCTGGAGCTGCAGCGCCAGCAGTTGTTGCAAGTGGGCCTGTTGATGGCGGTACTCAGCGGTCTTTTCGCCTGGTGGCTGAGCCACCATATCGCCCAGCCGCTGACACGCTTGACCGGCTGGGCCGAACGCATCAGCGGCGGCGATATTCCCCAGGACATGACCAGCAGTTTGCGCCAGGACGAAGTCGGCCGGCTCAGCCAGGCCTTCACCCGCATGGGGCTGTATCTGCAAAACCTGGCCGGCAAGGCCGAAAGCCTCGCCCAGGGCCAGCTGCACGAAGAGATCCAGGCTGTCTCCGAACGCGACGTATTGGGCGGCGCTTTCGCCACCATGGTGCGTAACCTGCGTGAACTGGTGCAGGAGATGAACGAAGGCATTTCGGTGCTGGCCGGTTCCAGCGAGGAAATTCTTGCCGCCACCAGCCAGGTCGCCACCAGCACCCAGGAAACCGCCACGGCGATCAGCGAAATCGCCACCACGGTGGAGGAGGTCAAGCAGACCGCGGTACTGGCCGGGTCGAAATCCCAAGGCGTTGCCGAAAGCACCGAGCGTACCCGCCAGGTCGCCCTCGGCGGCAGGCAGGCGGTCGAGGATGCGCTCACCGGCATGCAGCAAATCCGCGAACAGATGCAGGCCGTGGCGGAAAGCATCATGCGTTTGGGGGAACAGAGCCAGGCCATCGGCGAGATAGTCGCCTCGGTCGGCGATCTCGCCGAGCAATCCAACCTGCTCGGAGTCAACGCCTCGATCGAAGCGGTCAAGGCCGGTGAAATCGGCAAGGGCTTCTCGGTGGTGGCGCAGGAAGTCAAAGCCCTGGCCGAGCAATCGAAGCAAGCCACCGCCCAGGTGCGCGGGATTCTCGGCGAAATCCAGAAAGCCATGACCAAGGCGGTGCTCTTGGCCGAGCAGGGCGGCAAGACCGTGGAATCCGGCTACGAACGGGCGCGGGTCAGTGGCGAGGCGATCCGCAGCCTGAGCGGCAGCATCGAGCAATCCAGCGAAATGGCGCTGCAGATCGCCGCCACCAGCCAGCAACAACTGGTTGGCATGGACCAGATCGCCGCTGCCATGGAAAACATCCGCCAGGCCAGCCAGGACAATGTCGGCGGCACCCGTCAGGTCGATCTGGCGGCGCGCAACCTGCATCAGCTCGGCCTCACCCTCAAGGGGTTGGCCGCCCGTTTCAAGTTGTGAGTACGCCATGACTCTGGATCGCAAAGCGCTGCAACAACGACTGCTGGCGGCCTTCAAGGTGGAGGCCGACGAACGCCTGGGCATCCTCGCCGACAGCCTGGCCAATTGGCGCGAGGCGCATGCCAGCGAGGCCTCTATCGAATCGCTGTTTCGCGAGGTACACAGCCTCAAGGGCGCTGCCCGCGCCGTTGGTTTGCAGCCGATCGAGCGTTTGTGCCATGCCTGGGAAAGCCTGCTGGCCGAGGTGCGCGCGGGTAGCCTGGAACTGACCCCGCAACGGGTCGAACTTTGCCGCTATGCCTTGCATGCGCTGCAGCAGTTGCACGCGGGGCAGGCAAGCGACGAGGATCAGCGCCAGCAGTTGATCGCCGACCTGGAAGCCGCCTCTCGCGGCGAGGCGGTCAGCCTACCCGAAAGTCTGCCGAGCGCCCCCATCGCACACAGCGATCCGGGAACGCTACGGGTCTCGGCGCGACGCTTGGACGCCTTGCTGTTCCATAACGAAACCCTGCTGCAACACAAGCTCGAGGCCAGCGACCAGGCCCGCCAGCTCAGCGAGCATCGCGCCGCCTTCGATCCCCTGCGCGGCCATCGGCTGGTCGCCGGGGTCGCATTGAAGCAGCTGCGCGAGAATGCCCAGATATTGTCGGCGGCGAGTCAGGACACCCTGCGCACACTGCTCGACTACCTGGACTGGAGCCAGGCGCAGATGGATCGCCTGCACTTCGAGGCGATCCATCTGGAAAAAGCCGGCAAGCATCTGTCGCAAGGCTTGGCGCAACTCTCCGATGCCCTCGGCGAAGAGTTGCAAAGCGTATTGCTGCTAACCGGCAGCAGCTTGACCGATGGCCTGCCGGCGATGGTGCAGGACCTTGCCAGCCAGGAAGGCAAGCGCGTGACGCTGCAGATCAGTGGCCACGACCTGCAAGTCGATAAGCGCATTCTCGACGAACTGCGCACCCCCTTGACCCATCTGCTGCGCAACGCCGTCGACCATGGTCTGGAAACCCCGGAGCAGCGCAGCGCCTGCGGCAAGCCCGAAGTTGGTACGCTGCTGCTGGAGCTGCTGCAAGAGTCGGCGGATCGCTTCGAACTGCGCCTGAGCGACGATGGCCGCGGCCTCGACCTCGGCCAACTCAAAGCCCGCGCCGTCGCCAATGGTCTGCTCGGCAGCGAGCAGGCGCAGACCCTCAGCGATGCCGAAGCGAGCAAACTGATCTTCGCCTCCGGGCTGTCGACCAGCACGCTGATTACCGACCTCTCCGGGCGCGGCCTGGGCATGGCCATCGTTCAGGAAGCGGTAGAACGCATTGGCGGGCGCATCGAACTCGAATCCAGCGCGGGCCTGGGCACTTGCGTTCACCTGCATCTGCCGCTCAATCTGTCGACCTTCCGCGCGGTCATAGTGCGCAATGCCGAGCGTACCTTCGCCCTGCCGGCCCTGGCGGTGGAGCGCTGCTTGCGGCTGCCGGCCAGCGCGGTGAAAACCCAGGAAAACCGTCCGACCCTGGTATTCGAGGAGCAGGTGCTGCCGGTTTGGGCACTGTCCGATGTGCTCGGGCTCGACGCCCAGGTCCGTGGTGAGGGCACCTTGACCCTGTTGCTGTTGAAAGTGCGCGGCGAACGCTTTTTTTTGCTGGTCGACGAACTGCTCGGCGACCAGGAAATCACCGTGAAGAACCTTGGCAAGCAATTATTGCGGGTACGCAACCTGCTCGGTGCGACCCTGCTCGGCGATGGCCAGTTGGTGCCGATCCTGCATCCCGGCGACCTTTACCGCAGCGCCCAGGCCATCGGCGGCGGCAGCTTCGAACGCAGCGCCGAGCAGGCCGGCCCAAAGACCAAGCGACGCCTGTTGATCGCCGAAGACTCCTTCACCTCGCGCGGCCTGCTCAAGGCCATCCTCGAAGGGGCCGGCTACATTGTAAGCACTGCCAATGACGGCTTGGAGGCTTGGAATGCGTTGAAGCAAAGCCAGTTCGATCTGCTGGTCTCGGATGTCGAGATGCCGCGCATGGACGGTTTTACCCTGACTTCGCGCATTCGCCTCGACCGTTCCCTCGCGCAACTGCCAGTGGTGCTGGTGACGGCGCTGCATTCGGCGGAAGACCGCGCGCGCGGGCTGGAGGTAGGCGCCAACGCCTATCTGGTGAAAAGCGGCTTCGAACAAGACAGTTTGCTGGACGCCATTCGGCGTTTGATTTAGGGGGAGGGAAGGGGCGATGCGGGTGTTGATTGTCGACGACTCACCGATTGTGCGCATGCTGTTGCGTAGTGTGATGGAGAGCGCCGGGCTGCAGGTGCGCGAAGCCGCAAACGGCGAGCAGGCCTTGCACGTACTGGCGAGCTTCACCCCGGACATAGTCACCATGGATGTGCATATGCCGGGCATGGACGGCTATGAAACCACCGCACGGATTCTCGAACGTTATGCATTGCCGGTAGTGGTACTGACCGCCAGCAGCAATGCCAAAGACGCCTCGACCGCGATGCGCGCACTGGAAGCCGGCGCCCTGGCGGTATTGGAAAAACCCGCAGGGCCGCATTGCGCCGATTTCGATATGCACGTGAACGACTTGTTGCGCACTTTGCTAAACCTCGCTCAGGTGAAGATCGTGCGGCGCCCCTACACGCAGGCAAAAGGCGCATCGCGGGCGCTGCTGCCGAACCGGGAGCCCAATCCGGCGCAACCGCGGCTGGTCGCCATCGCCGCCTCGGCGGGCGGTCCGGCAGCGCTGAAAAGCCTGTTGTGCGAATTGGTTCCGGGACAACCTTGGCCACTGCTGCTGGCGCAACATATTTCCGCAGGTTTTCTCGACAGTTTCCGCGACTGGTTGGCAGGTCTCTCGTCCATGCCGATAGAACTCGCCATAGACGGCCAGGAATTATCCCCTGGGGTGCTCTACCTGGCGCCGGAAGCCTACCACCTGGGCGTCGACGCGAACCTGCACGCACGCCTGGAGAAGGGCACCCGTAACACGCCGTTCTGCCCTTCGGCCAACCACCTGTTTCACAGCGTGGCGCAGAGTTTCGCCAACCGCGCTATCGCAATCCAGCTATCCGGCATGGGTCGCGATGGCGCCGAAGGCCTGGCCGAACTGCATCGCCTGGGTGCTATGACGATTGCCCAGGAGCCCGCCAGCGCAGTGATCGACGCCATGCCGCTGGCCGCCATCAACCTGCAAGCGGCGAAAATGGTATTAGCCCCGGAAGCCATCGCCACGCTGCTCAACACGCTTGCATCACGCAGTACTTCATCCAGCAACATGCCTGGGGGAGAGGGATTATGTTGACCGACGCGAAAATCCTCATAGCCGAGGACAGCCCGACCCAGGCGGCCGAGCTGCAGTACCTGCTCGAATCGGCCGGTTGCAAGGTGACGGTTGCGCGCAATGGCATCGAGGCGCTGGCCTGCATCGCCGAGGAGCGGCCGACCGTGGTCATCAGCGATATCGTCATGCCGCTGATGGATGGCTACGAACTGTGCCGGCAACTCAAGGAACACGCGGACACCGCAGACATTCCGGTGATCCTGGTGACCAGCCTGGCCGACGCCCGCGATGTGGTGCATGGTCTCGCCTGCGGCGCCGACAACTTCATCGTCAAGCCCTACGACGAGAAGTACCTGATGTCGCGCATCCGCTACTTTCTGGTCAACCTCGAGCTGCGTAGCAGCGAGCGGGTACAGATGGGCGTGGAGGTGATGCTCGAAGGCGAACGGCATTTCATCACCGCCGGTCGCCAGCAGATCCTCGATCTGCTGATCTCCACCTACGAACAGGGCGTGCGCCTCAATCATGAATTGCAGGCCAAGCATGACGAGCTGACCCGGACCAACTCGCTGCTCAATAGCCTGTTTCACTTCACCAGCGGCCTGACCGACGCCAACAGCGAGGAACGGGTGATCGACATGGCGCTGGGGCGCATTCTCGAGTTTCCCAACGCGGCGGCAACCTGGCTGTTGCTCACCGATACCGAACAGGACGAGGCCGGCGTGCGGGTGGCGGGCGCTCGGGAACGCGGCGGCAACCACCACCTGGCGCAGCTCGCCGCCTGTTCCCTCGACTGCCCGTGCCGGCATGCCTGGCTCAGAGACCGCTTGAGCGTGCCCAGCAATATTGCCGGTTGCCCGGCTCTTCTGCACCTGGGCGATGGCATCCACGCGAGCATCCCGTTGCTGCTCGGTGGTGAGATCATCGGCATGCTCAACGTGGTGCACAGCCAGGCGCAAGAATGGCCGGAGGACACGCTCAATGCCCTGTCCTCGATCGGCCGCCAACTGGCCATCGCGCTGGGGCGGGTGCGTCTGTTCGAAAGCCTGGAGCAACTGGTGGAACAACGCACCCAGGCACTGGTGCAGAGCGAGGCCTTGCTGCGCAAGATTCTCGACAACCTGCCGGTTGGCGTCTCCGTCGCCGACAGCAGCGGCCGCCTGATTCTCAGCAACCCGGAGAGCGCGCATATCTGGGCCGGGCCGCAGCCGATCGAGTTGAGCGAATACGATCGTTACAGCGGCACCTGGGCCGATAACGGCGAGCCCTTGCAAGCCCAGCAATGGCCGATGGCCCGTGCGGTATTGAAGGGTAAGGCGCAGCGCAATCAAGTGATCGATATCCAGGCGTTCGACAATAGTGCGAAAACCATCCTCACCTCGGCGGTGCCCTTTCTCGACGACCAAGGCGTGATGCAGGGCGCCATCTCGGTGCTCCAGGATGTCAGCGAGCAACGCCAGCGCGATCTGGACCTGCGCATCCGCACCCGGGCGATCGAAGCCAGCGTCAATGCCATCGTGATTACCGATAACCAGCAGGGCGACCAACCGATCGCTTACGTCAATCCCGCCTTCGAGCGCATCACTGGCTATTCCAGCGAGGAAGTATTGGGCCGCAATTGCCGCTTCCTTCAGGGTGAGGACCATGAACAGCCGGAACTCGAGAGCATCCGCCGAGCGCTGCTGGCCCAGGAGGAGGGCGGCGCCATATTGCGCAACTACCGCAAAGATGGCTCGGCGTTCTGGAACGAGCTGCGGCTTTCCCCGGTGGTCAACGATCGCGGCAAGATCAGCCATTTCGTCGGCATCCTGCACGACATCACCGAGGCCAAGGGCTACCAGGAAGAGCTGGAGCATCAAGCCAATCACGACAGCCTGACCGGGCTGCCCAATCGCAATTTGCTCAACGACCGCATCCTCCGCGCCATTGCCTTCGCCGGCCATCAGCACCGGGAATTCACCCTGGCATTCATGGACCTGGACCAGTTCAAGGTGGTCAACGACAGCCTCGGGCATCACACTGGCGACCAATTGTTGATGCAAGTGGCCGAGCGCTTGCTCAGCTGCGCGCGGGAGACCGATACGGTGGCGCGCTTGGGCGGCGACGAGTTCGTCATCCTCCTGGCCGACGATGACCCGCTGAGCAAACGCATCACCCGCCTTGAGGGGTTCAAGCAGCGTGTCGCCGAGCCGATGATCCTCGACGGCCAGGAAGTTGTGGTGAGTTGCAGTCTGGGCTTCTGCTGCTTCCCGGAAGATGGCCGCGATATTGGCACTTTGTTGCGCAATGCCGACACCGCCATGTACCAGGCCAAACACCAGGGCCGTAACCGCATCTGCGCCTTCACCCCGCAAATGAATCACCAGATGCAGCGGCGTCTGTTGCTCGAACGGGAGATTCGTCAAGGGTTGCAGAACAACGAGTACCGCGTGGTCTATCAACCGCAGCTGGATCTGAACAGCGGTCGCTTGTGTGGTTTCGAGGCCCTGGTGCGCTGGAGTTGCGGCGGCAAGATGAGAATGCCCGACGACTTTATCCCGCTGGCCGAGGAAACCGGGCAGATCGTCGGTATCGACTTCTATGTCTTCGATGCGGTCTGTCAGCAGCTCAGGGCCTGGCGCAGCGACTTGGCAGGGATCTGCATTGCGGTCAATTTCTCGGCGATCAGTTTTATGGCGCAGGAGTTCGTCGACAAGGTACAGCTTATCCTCGAACAGCATGAGGTCAGCCCCGCGCAGATCAAACTGGAAGTGACCGAAACCATGCTGATGACCAACGCCGATGAGGTGTTGGAAAAAATGCGTGCCTTGATCGCCGTGGGCATTCGCTTCTCGATAGACGACTTCGGCACCGGCTACTCGTCGCTCGGCTACCTCAAGCGTTTCCCGTTCAGCGAGCTGAAGATCGACCGTAGCTTCGTCACCGATGTGCATATGGACCCGGACAGCGCGTCCTTGGTCCGCTCGATGATTTCCATCGGCCATAACCTGGGGATCAAGGTGATCGCCGAGGGGGTGGAAAACGCCGAACACCTGGGCTTCCTGCGTGCCGCCGGCTGCGATGAACTGCAGGGTTACTACTATTCGCCGCCGTTACCGGCACAGGCCTGTCTGCAATTCCTCAGCAAAAGCGCCGACTTGATGCTGCCAACCATTCTCGCCGACGAACAGCAACGCTACCTGCTGTTGATCGACGACGAGCCGGGCATCCTCAATGCCTTGCAGCGCGAGTTGCGCCTGGAGCACTACCAGACCCTGACTGCCAGCAGCAGCACCGAGGCGCTGAAGCTGCTCGCCACCTATCCGGTCGATGTGGTGCTGACCGACCTGCGCCTGAGCGATATGAGTGGCGTGGAGTTTTTACGCAGGATCAGGATTATCCACCCGGAAATCATCCGCATGGTGTTGAGCGGTTCCGGCGAAGTCAGCAGCATCCTCAAAGCGGTCAACGAGAGCGTCATATTCCGCTTCATCACCAAACCCTGGGATGCCGACGATTTGCGCAGCCAGCTGCGCGAAGCCTTCAATCAGCGGCAACTGCTGCAGGAGAATCAACGGATGCGCCTGCAACTGCTGGGTTTGTCCACTGCGCAGGAAGGGGCTAAACAGCAATAGCCATGCTAGGCAGCAGCTGAAGCTTATGGAAGCTCCGTTCATGCGCCAGGTTCGAATTGGTCGTGTGGGAGCCCAGCCTGCTGGTTGGGTCATTCTGGTGGCCCGGATGCAATCCTGAAAGGCTATGCAAGGCCTCGTAGGGTGGACATGCCGAAGGCTTGTCCACCCTCAGGACGCCAGCGACGGACAAGGCTGCGCCATGTCCTCCCTACCAGCGTGCTTCGTAGCCCGTAGATAAGGATCTGCAAATCATCAGTCTGTGGGAAGGGGCTTGGCCGCGATAAGCGGACCAGGATGGACGCAAAGCACAATCTGTCCGCCGGGCACCTCGTTGGGCTTCGCTACGCTCAGCGCCAACCTACTGATCCAGGGGCTGGATAACACCTTCTATGCGACTGAATTTCACCTTGCCGTCGAGCAACTGCAGGGTGGCGGTTTCCAAGGTGCTGGCCTGGACTTGAACGCCCTGGATGCGCATGGATTCGGTGGTCAGGTCGCGCACGTTGGCGCTCTGTCCATCGGCCGCGATGTCGATCTGCTGGATATCCACTTTCAGGCGGTAATCGTCGACGCCGTCCCAACCCTGGGTCAGCATCTCGCGGTACTGGCGCTTGTCCATTTCCATGCCGCCGCCCATGTCGGCTGGCGCCTGGATGCTGATATGCACATCGTCGCTCATATGTTCGAGCACGCCTTCGACATCCTTGTCCTGGGCGGCGGCGATCAGTTGCGCATACATGGCGCCAATATTTTCCTCGCTGAGGCGATCAGCGGCCTGAACCAAGGGGGCGGTGACCAACAACAGGCAGAGCAGCAGTGTCTTCATGGTATGTCCTTATAGGGCTGGCAGCCCGCGGCTGCAGGGGCATAGCGATGTTAGCGCAGTGATGCGCCGGCTGCCGTCGCTGCGATCAGTCGCGGCTTCTGCGGTTCACCGTTTGTGCGGCCTGGATCACATCCGCGCCTATCGCCGCCTCGAATTGTTGCCATACCGGGCGCATGGCCTGGCGCCAGGCATTGCGTTGTTCATCGTCGAGAACGATCACCTGGCTGCTGCCGGCCTGTTCGATACGCATACGGTCGGCAAGGTTGGCGGCTTCGGCCTGACGGTTCACCTCATAGGTGACGTCGTCGATGATGCCTTCGAGTTTCACCCGGGTCTGATGGGGGATGGCGTACCAGAAGCGCGGGTTGCTCACCAGCATGTAGTCGAGCACGCCATGGTTGGTTTCGGTAATGAATGGCTGCACGGTGTGCAGCTGCTTGCTGTAGATGTTCGACCAGGGGTTCTCCGCACCCTGAACGCTGCCACTTTTAAGCGCCTGGAACACTTCGGAGAAGGGCAGCACCTGGGGCGTGGCGCCCAACTGGGTGAACTGCGCTTCGAGCACGCTGGACGGCTGAATGCGGAACTTCAGGCCGGAGGCATCGCCCGGCACCCGTAGCGCGCGGCTCGCCGAGAGTTGCTTCATGCCGTTGTGCCAATAGGCCAGGCCGACGATGTTGTGGTTTTCCATGGCGCGCAATAACTGCCGGCCTTTGGCACGCTTCTGAAAACGGTTGACCGCATCCAGGTCATCGAACAGAAAAGGCAGGTCGAACACCTGCAATTGCTTGGTGTATTTCTCGAATTTGGCCAGCGAAGGCGCCAGCAGTTGCACCTCGTTGTTGACCAGGGCTTCGAGTTCGTTGGCGTCGCCATAGAGCGTCGAGTTGGGGTAGACCTCGACCACGACCTTACCGTCCAGGCGCTCCTCTACGAGCTTTTTGAACAGCAGCGCGCCTTGACCTTTGGGCGTGTTGTCCGCCACCACATGAGCGAATTTGATCACGATCGGCCCATGCGCATCGGCGCCATGGCTGTTGGCAGAAGCCA
Source organism: uncultured Pseudomonas sp. (assembly GCA_946886875.1). The sequence continues at coordinate 7,115 of CAMPJN010000018.1, read as the reverse complement.
GCAGCAAAGTGCTGGCTGCGATAGCGGCTATCGACTTGAACATATGCAATTGCCTCGTTCTTCTTATGATTTATATACGGCCGTGCAGGCGCCGTGCGGTTAACCCAACGCAATGCCTATGCCAGGGCGAACACAGGCCCGGGGTCAGAGTGCACGGCGATTCGGGAGTGTGCGCATGGCGGAAAACCGCCACAAGACAGCAAGCCATTAGCGGAAATCCGCCTATTGTGGTCAGCGAGAACGCCGGGCGTCGAATAATCACGATTTCGTAGCCCGCACCAGCGCAATCCGGGAGCAACCCTGAGATGGCCAGTGAAGGAAACAGTCTTTGGCCGTCAGCGATTTTTTGCCGCTATCCACTGCGACATGTACTGCGTGCTCTTATGCAGATGGTGGCGCAGCATGCTGCCGACGAAGTTGGCTTGGCGTAGCTGTTCGCGTTGTTCGCCGAGCGTTAGCAGGCGGGCGAGCAATTGCTCGCCCAGAGTTTTGCGGGCAAAGCGCTCGGCGAGGATGCGCGAACCCTTGTTCTGCGCCGCGAGCCACAGCTCCGGGGACTGGTACAGCGCCACCGCCGCGTCGGCGAAGGCTTCGGCGCTTGTCGTCACCGCGCCGCCCCAGGGCAGTTCGCCATGCATGCCTTCACTGCCGATCGCGGTGGTCACACTCGGCGTGCCGCAAGCCATGGCATCGGCCAGTTTGCCCTTGATCCCGGCGCCAAAACGCAACGGCGCCAGGCACACCCGGGCACGACTCATAACCTGGTGCGCATCCTCGGCCCAGCCGAGCAGCAGAAAGCCTTGCTTGGAGTTCTGCAAGGCCGTGGCCTTGGGTGGCGGATAAGCGCCATAGACGTGCAACTGCGCCTGCGGCAGGCGCTGGCGGATCAACGGCCACAGCGCGTGTTTGAGCCAAAGCACGGCATCCCAGTTCGGCGCATGGCGAAAGTTGCCGATGCTGAGAAAGTGCTCGCGCTCGGCGAAATTCGGCTGGGCAGTGTCCGTGGGGATCAGCATCAACGGGCAGTGGTGCAGTAACGCGGGCGGCACGCCGAACTGTTGTTGCAGCAGTCGCATCTCGAACTCCGAGATCATCAAGGTCAGGTCGCTGCGGTAGATCGCAGCGATCTCCCGCTGAGCGATATCGCTGCTCGCCATCGCCGCGAACAACTGCTCGGGATCGGCCTGTACGGCGCCGAGCCGATGCTTCTCGGCTTCGTTGGCGCAGCGTTGTTGCGCCTGTTTCAGCAACTGTTGGCGGGCATCGCGCAGGCTGTGCAGGTCGCTGGTGTCGAGCACGCGCAAGGCCTGCGGGCAGACGCGCTCGACCCGCCAGGCGAATTGTTCCTCGGTGAAGAAACGGTCGAACAGCACCATGTCCGGCTGCAATTCGGCGACCAGCGCATCGAAGCTGGCGCAATTGAGGGTGATCGCGACTTCAGGTACGCCCAGTTCGGCCAGGTCGAAACGGTGCTCGGACAGCGCCGCCGCGCTGGCGAAGGTCACCTGCCAGCCCTGGGCGCGAAACAGCTCGATCAACTCGATCATGCGGCTACCCGCCGCCGAGGAGCGCGGTTCCGGCCAGACATAACCGACGATCAAGATGCGTTGCATGACCACCCCAGCCTGCTAGCGCTTGGCTTTGCACAGGGCGCGCCAGGCGCCCAGGAGAATCAAGGCCAACAGCAGCACGACGCTCAACAGGGTCCAGCGCGTGAAGGGCAACCCGAGGATGGCGTAATCGTTCTGCCCGCAAACCCCGGCGCTCATGAATACCTCGGGCAGGTACTCGTGCAGCGGCAGGTAGAAGGCGTAGAAAGGGAAGGGCGAGCAACTGAAGCTTTCCAGGATGCCGGTTTCAATCAACACCAGATGGGTATTGTCATATACCGCCATCACTCCCGTGGCGATCAACAGCGGCCAGAAGAGCAGGGTGAGCCAGCGCTGCCCAAGTGCCTCGGCGGCAATGATCAGCAACGCCAACACGCCGCCCAGCAGAAGCCACAGGCGAATCTGAATGCACAGCGTGCAAGGTTCCCAACCGGCCAGGTGCTGCAACAACAGCGCGCCGCCAAGCATGGCGAAACAGGCGAGGGCGGTCAGCGAAAGCAAAGGAATAAGAGGGGTCTGGCGAAACATATAAATCTCCGAGAGCAGCCAATGCAGGCCTGATGCGCGCGTAGCGGCGGGCGACGCGATAAAGCGCGCCTTGAATAAAACAGCGGCGAATCTTGCCATAGGCGCGACGCGGATGCGCGGCGACAACGGATATGTGGACGAATAAGTCGGGTAGTTGGTGCGTAGAGCGAGGTGGCGCAGACGCGCTAGCCGCTGGATGTTTCTCGAAGAAGCCCGTGATATGTGCCAGTAGCGTGGTCCTGACCTCGGAGGGTGCGCCATGCGCACCAGACCATCACAGCAGCGCCTGTTGCAGACACTTGGTGCGCACGGCGCACCCTACCTATTCATATCAGGCGCTCACGCCGCCCGCGGTTGGCCGGCGCAGGGCAGTTTGACCACGAACTGGGCGCCGCGGCCGATACCTGGGCTGCTGGCGCTCACTTCGCCGCCATGGGCCAGGACCAATTCACGCACGACTGTAAGGCCAATGCCCAGTCCTTCACTGCAGCCGACGGCATGTGCGTCCTGGGTGAAGGGCTCGAAAATACTCGGCAAGGTTTCGGCGCTGATGCCGATGCCGCTATCGGCGAAGGTCAGGATCACACTATCGCCTTCCATTTTGACTCCGAGCTTTATTTGCCCGCCCCGCGGGGTGTACTGGCAGGCATTGCCGAGCAGGTTGTCGAGTATCTGCTCCAGCCTTACCGGGTCGGCATTGATCTGCACGGCTTGTGCCGGCATGTTCAGGCTGAACTGTTGCGAACGGCTAAGCATCTCCGGCCGCCATGCTTGCACCACCGCGGAGATGACTTCGCCCAGATCGACTATTTGCCGTTGTAACTTGAGTTTGGCGGTGCCCGCGCGGGAGATATGCAGCAGGTCATCCAGTATCCGCGTCAAGTGTGTAACCTGCCGTGCGAAAACCTCGAGCAAACGGGGCGGCACATGGGGGCTGTTGCGGCCAAGCATTTCCGCAACCATGCGAATCGGGCTCAAGGCCGTACGCAGCTCATGGGCAAGCAGGGGCAGTGCGTCCTTCTGTTGGCGCTCTGCCTGTTCCGCCGCCGCCTGCAGGGATTGAGCGGTGAGGGCGGAGAAAATCAGTTGCTCATTGGCTTCCTGCAGGTGGGCTAGTTGGTGATTGTGCTTGGCCTGCAGCAGCTCATAGTGAGTGACCAGGCGCTTGAGCGATTCGAGGGTTTGCGGTACTTGGCGCTGTTCGCTGCTGGACTCGTCGCCATGGAAAACGAAACCGCCGAGCCCATGACGTTTGGCTCGGTACATGGCGGCATCGGCGCGTTCGACGAGCAAGTTGGGGTTGTCGCCATCGTCGGGGTAAATACAGATGCCGATACTGGTGGTCAGGCGCAATACATGCTCGCCGACGCGGCTCGGAGCGCCGAGCGCACTGCTGAGCTTTTTCGCGATCAAGGCAGCGTCCGCCGGCTGGGAAATTTCCGTAAGCAGAATCAAAAACTCGTCGCCGCCCAGGCGACACACCGTGTCCGCCTCGCGCACCGTGGAGACGAAGCAATGGGCGGCATGCTTCAACACCTCGTCGCCTACGCTATGACCGAGGGTGTCGTTTATCTGCTTGAAGTTATTGAGGTCGAGAAACAACAGCGCCAAACGCTCGTTATGGCGTTTGGCATTGGTGATGGCGCGAGTGAAACGGTCGAAGAACAGCACGCGGTTGGGCAGCCCGGTCAGGGCATCGGTTTCCGCCGAGCGCAGGGCTTCCTGCAACTTGAGTTCAGCGCGTTCGGCCTTGACCTGGGTGCGCAGCATGGCGAACACCAGCTGTTCGTTGGCCTCCACCAACGACGGCGAACGACTGTTGGACAGGCGTTTTTTCAATTCGCCCAGCTTCTCTGGCGTTATCGCAGGAATAGAACCATTGCGTCCTGGCGCATAGGCAAGCTCGCGGCGGGCTTTTGCGGCTACCCGCAGGTTGCGGGTTTTATTCTTCATGCTGAACGCGCCCCCTCCAACTGCTTGGACATCAAGCTGAACCACTACTGGATCTTATCGTCGGCCTACCGCCCAGAATCCCTTCCTGATCAATCAGCATGTCGCCTACATGGAGGCCGTCGTTATCGACGGTGAACTGGCGCAATTCGTTCGAATGGGCGCTCGCTCGCACCTTGACCACCGCCATGACCCGCAACAGCCGGCTGCTGACCTCGATATAGCGCTGCACGATGATCGCGTCGGTGAGGAAGGCCGTGCCATAAGGGCTGAAACGCAGGTCGTTATAGCGATCTTCCAGTTCGCAAACCATCAGCACTGTGGCACCGGTACTAGCCAGCGCCTTGACCATTCGCGCCAGCGACTCGCGAAAGTCATCGCGGAAGGTCGGCGCCAGGGATAATTCGAAGCCCGACAGCGAGTCGATGACCACCCGGCTGGCCTTGATGCGGTGGATTTCAGCGATCAACTGCAGGGAGAGTTCATCGATCGACAGATCGGGGGCACGCCTGTCCACCAGGCTGACCTGCCCGTTCTTGATCATGTCGGCAAACATTCGGTTGCCCGAGCGAAACGGGTTTTGCTCGAAGGAGACCAGTACGCCGGTTTCGCCGGCACGCACGCCTTCGGCCAAAAATGCGCTGGCCAGAATAGTCTTGCCCGAGCCCGAAGGTCCCGCGACCAGTAACGAGTAACCGCGCGGCAGTCCGCCGCCGAGCATCTCGTCCAGCTGCGGCACGCCCATTAACAGACGGCTGTCCCCGGGGCCGTGGAAAGTATCGCCAAAGCTAATCGCCAGGTCAGTGGGCGGGAATACCTCGATACCCTTGGCATTGACGATACGGTAGGTATGCAATCCAGGCAGGGTAGGCTGGCCACGCATCTTCATCACTTCCAACTTACGCACCATGGAGTTGCGCTGTACGCTCTGGCGTAACCAGATCAAACCGTCGGCTACGGTGAACAATGGGCTATTGCCGCTTTCATTGATGTATTCGCCAATCAGAAACGAGGTGACTTGCCAGCTGGTCAACAATTGCCCGAGTTGCTGCATAAACTGCTGCATGCGATTACTGGAGCCTTGCTCCGTCTCGCTGGCGAGCACCAGCGAACGGAAGGAGTCGACGAATACCAGCTTGGGTTGATGTTTTTGCACCTCTTCGATGATCCGTTGCAACACCTGTTTGAGGTCGCCGCCGTAAGTTTCCTCCGCCAGGTTGATGTAGTGGATCGAGCGGCCGATCTGTTGCTCGTCGAAAAAATCGTACTGCTGTTGATAGCGCAGCATTTTCAATGGCGGTTCGCCCAACACAGTGAAATACAGCGCCGGCGCATTGTGTTCGACCATTGCGAACATGATCTGGTGGGACAGGGTGGTCTTGCCGCTACCTGGCGCGCCGGCGATCACATTGAACGAGTACTCCGGCACCCCACCGGCCAGGATGCGATCCAGGCCGGCAATGCCGGTGGATAGGCTATTAATAGGTACTTTGCTCATAGCGAGGAGTCCTGCACGCGCGGGTCGGCCAAAGAGTTTTCCCACACGGGGCGAAGCAATCGCTCGGTGAGAGAGTTGCCGATCAAGGTGACCAACAACCCATAGAACAGCTGCAAGACTTCATCACCGACGGCGACTGTAATATCGGCCTGCTGCGCGATAACCGGTTTCAGATCGCTGAATTCGATCCCCGATTGCACACTGGCATACACGCCCGTCAGGCAGGCGTGGCGCATAGCTGCGAGATAGAGGCTGCGCCTGCATAGCGCCACCACGCCCCGGTGGCCGATAATCGGCGCCAGAACGCAATCTATTTCGCTCCACACGACGACCATCGCATCGGCGATCTGTATGGCATCTGCATGTTCTCCGAGCCGGCGCACCAGTGGAGCGGCTATCCGGCTGCTCTCGTGGCTGTCCATAGGGCTGAGTAGACCATTGCTGAGTGCACATACCCCATGTGAGCGCGGCCGTTCAAGATAGTTCAGAAAGCTGCAGCTGCTTAAAAACGGGTGTTACAGCCGATTATCAGCACCTGGACCGACGGTCGGTTAAATGCAGCCGCGAGTAATGATTGGCCCGGTGCCGCAGTTGCAGCGGCAAGTATCCGGTTCAGGGGTGTGAGGTTTTCGGCTGGACGGTCAAAAACATCACCAAATCCCGCACGGTGCGAACCTGGCCGTAATGCGGGTTTATTTCGGTATGTTCCAGCGTACGCCCAGCGCGTTGGGCGATGTCCGGTAGCAGATCGAGGTCAAGATCGTCCTCGTCCAGCTGTAGGTCCTCCTTCAAGCGGTCGTCTGCTCGAAGCGGAAACTTGCCGCTCGCGCTTACATTCGCCTGCAACGCCTCGTACACCGCACGCAGAATCCAGGTATCGACTTGGCGATAGTCGAATGAGCGGACGAAGGTGCAGATGGAATCGTGCCTACGGGTCGATGCCAACGCATCGAGTTGTCGCCGTTGCTTGATAGCTGAAAGGGCGGCTAGCAACAGGCCAAGTGTGACAATCGCCAGCACCCCGGGGTAACGCGAAAACAGCCAGAGCAAACCCACGCCAAACAGCGAGAAAACCAACCAGGCAAAGGGTGTAACGGGGGCAGCTATGGGGTTTGGCATCGCTCTCGATGGTTTACGCATTCTCAGGGCTCCGGGCGCCGAACCTGTCATTCCCGACAGGCTAAAGCAGATAGCTGCTTCCTGCCAACGCCGTGGAAAAGCAAAAAAAAAACCCACGGCAAGGAGCGGATGCCGTGGGCTCGGGAAGGGGTTGGCCTGGCCAACCGGGGGAGCAGAGAACTGCTAGGCGCTGGGCTGCCAACCACCGCCAAGCGCCTTGTAGATGGCGACTATGCCGCGGTATAGCTCGACTTCGGCCTGGGCCTGGGCGTCTTCGGCGGCCAGACGTTCGCGCTCGGCGTCGAGTAGCACCAGAAAGTCCACTTCACCTTCGCGATAGCGCACCCGGGCTTGTTCGGCGGCGGCGCGGCTGGCCTCGGCTTGGCGCAGCAGGGCGAGCAGGCGTTGCT
>CAMPJN010000017.1 GCA_946886875.1 uncultured Pseudomonas sp. | reverse complement strand
TCGGACTCGACCCAGAAGCGGTGATGCTGCAGGTTCGGCAGGAAACGACGACGGGTTTTGTTGTTCGCGTGGGAAATATTGTTCCCGGTTACCGGACCCTTACCGGTAACTTGACAGACTCTCGACATGCCTCAGCCCTCTAAAACCACATGCCCAACCCGGCATGGGTTGGCCGCTTAACTTAATCTCATTGGCGCTCTGCGCCGCGTTTCTCGAGGGTCTTACCGGCCACACCTGAATGCGCAAGTACCGGGCCCCTACAAAAGAGCGCTGCTTTATACCAGAAAGGCCAGGGCGCAACAAGGCAAACCGCACTTTCGCCAATGTGTCGCGCCGCCTTATCGCGACGCAATCGCCTGGGCCAGGGCGGCGACGCTGACTTACCGCTCGTCGCCCAGCTTTTAATCTTCGCCGCTGAGTTTGGGTCTAGGATTAGACCTTTGCCGCTAGCCCAGCCACTTTACAGGAGTTTCCTCATGCGCCTCGCCGTCCTACCGCTGTTATTCGCGCCCTTGTTCAGCCCCCTGCTGGCCCAGGCCACAACCCTGAGCGTATGCACCGAGGCCAGCCCGGATGGTTTCGACGTGGTGCAATACAACTCGCTGACCACCACCAATGCCTCGGCCGATGTATTGATGAATCGCCTGGTCGAATTCGACGCGGTCAGCGGCAAGCTGCTGCCGAGCCTGGCGCAAAGCTGGGAAGTCGCCGAAGACGGCCTTAGCTACAGCTTCAGGCTGCGCGAAGACGTGCAGTTCCATGACACCGATTATTTCAGCCCCAGCCGCGCGTTAACCGCCGACGATGTGTTGTTCAGCTTGCAGCGCATGCTCGACCCGAACCATCCTTGGCACAAGGTTGCAGCCAGCGGCTATCCGCATGCACAGTCGATGCAGCTGCCCAGCCTGATCAAGAGCGTCGACAAACTCGACGAGCACAGCCTGCGGATTACCCTTACCCGCCCCGATGCAACTTTTCTCGTCACCCTGAGCATGGGTTTCGCCTCTATTTATTCCGCTGAATACGCCGCACAGCTGCTCAAAGCCGACGCGCCGCAACGCCTCAACAGCCAGCCGATCGGCACCGGCCCCTTCATCTTCAAACGCTTCCAGAAGGACGCGGTGATCCGCTACAGCGCCAATCCGGCCTACTTCGCCGGCGCTCCGGCGGTGGACGAACTGGTCTTTGCCATCACCCCGGACGCCAACGTGCGCCTGCAGAAGCTGCGCCGCGGCGAATGCCATATCGCCCTCTCGCCGAAACCCCAGGACGTCACCAGCAGTGCCGGCGACGACGCACTCAAGAGCATCAGCACCGCAGCATTCATGACCGCCTTCGTGGCGATCAACAGCCAGCACCCGCCCCTGGATAAGCCGGCGGTGCGCCAGGCGATCAACCTGGCGTTCGACAAGCTCAGCTACCTCAAGGCGGTATTCGAGAACAGCGCCGAAGCGGCCAATGGCCCTTACCCGCCCAACACGTGGAGCTATGCGAGGGAGTTGCCGGGCTATCCCCACGACCCTGCCAAGGCCCGCTTACTGCTGGCCGAAGCGAGCTTAGCGGACGGCTTCAAGACCACGATCTGGACCCGCCCTTCCGGCAGCCTGCTCAACCCCAACCCCAGCCAAGGCGCGCAGATGCTGCAGGCCGACCTGGCGCAGATCGGCATCCAGGCCGAGATCCGCGTGATCGAATGGGGCGAACTGATCCGCCGCGCCAAGGCCGGCGAGCATGACCTGCTGTTCATGGGCTGGGCCGGCGACAACGGCGACCCGGATAATTTTCTAACTCCGCAGTTCGCCTGCGCCTCACTGGAATCAGGACTGAATTTCGCCCGATATTGCGACCCGCAATTGGACAAGCTGATCGCCGACGGCAAGCGCAACAGCGACCAGGCGCAGCGCAGCCAGCTCTATAAAGAGGCGCAACGGATCATCCAGCAGCAGGCCTTGTGGCTGCCACTGGCCCACCCGACCGCCTATGCGCTGACCCGCAAAGAAGTCAGCGGCTACCGGGTCAATCCGTTCGGCCGGCAGGATTTCAGCAAGGTGCGTTTGGCGCCCTGAGCAGCAACTCTTGCATCACCCGGGCCGCGCTTAACGGGCCGCCCGGGATTGCCCAAGCCGCACGCCTTGCCTGGATGCCGCTAGCTGTCGTCCAATAGTCTTCCCACAGCCGAGAACCGCACTATGTCGAACCCCGTCCTCGCCCGCAAACCACGCGCCAGCAGCCAGGCCCGCATCGCCGTGATTCTCGCGGCGGCCCGCGCGCTGCTGGCCGAGCAGGGCGTGGCCGGCCTGTCGATTTACAGCGTGGCCGAGCGCGCCGGCATTCCACCCTCCTCGGTGTACCACTTCTTCGCCAGCGTACCGGCGCTGCTCGAAGGGCTGACCGCGGATATCCATGGCGCCTTTCGCGCCTGCCTGCAGCAAGCGATCGAACATACCCAACTGCAAGGCTGGCGCGACCTGTCGCGCATCGTCGAGCTGCGCATGCTGGATATCTATGCCGAGGACGCCGCCGCCCGGCAACTGATTCTCGCCCAGCACGGGCTGACCGAGGTGACCCAGGCCGACCGCCAGCACGACATCGAATTGGGCAAGCTGATGCAGGCCCTGTTCGAACGCCACTTCGCCCTGCCCGCCCTACCCAAGGACGTCGACGTGTTCGCCCTGGCCATGGAGTTGGGCGACCGCGTCTACGCCCGCTCGGTACAGCTGCACGGCACCATCACCCCACGCATGGCCGAGGAAGGCATGCGCGTCTTCGATGCCTACCTCGGGCTGTACCTGCCGCCATATCTGCCCAAGCGCGATAAACCGCTATAGCAGCTGGCGATCCCGCTCTTATTGCTTGTTCGGCATAACTACCTGGGTGCTATTCCAGGGCAGCGAGATATTTAACTCGCGGCCTGCTCCCGCGACAGTTATGCGCGCTCACAATATGTTCTGACATATAAACTTCATCACGTTAAACTGGCGCGCACCGCAATATTTTTCATTGATAACAACCCACTAAAAATACTACTCTTCGGCATTCTCCGAGCGCATCGATTAGTTGTCCAGGCTGGCAAAATACTCGACAGCTTATTGTTATAACTCGGCAGCCAGACGATTTAACTGCCCAGTTTTTGTCCATGGATCATTTGGGTCCGACACATTGCAGTTTCATAAAGGGATTTACCCATGCGTCGCGTCGTGATCACTGGGATGGGCTTGGTATCCAGCCTCGGTAATGACCTGAAGAGCGTCAGCGACAGCTTGCGCGCCGGTCGCTCGGGCATCGTTTTCAACCCGACCTACGCCGAAATCGGCATGCGCAGCCATGTCTGCGGCGCGGTGGCGCTGAACATGGACGAGCTCAGCATCGACCGCAAGGTCAAACGTTTTATGGGCGATGCCGCGGCCTACGCTTACTTGGCGATGCAGGCCGCAGTGAAGGACTCGGGCTTGTCCAGCAGCGCGATTTCCAACCCGCGCACCGGGCTGATCGCCGGCTCAGGCGGAGCGTCATCGTTCAACCAGATGGAAGCCATGGACATCCTGCGCGAGAAAGGCATCTCGCGCATCGGCCCGTTCCGCGTGCCCCGCACCATGAGCAATACGGTTTCCGCCTGCTTGGCCACGCCTTTTCGGATCAAAGGCGTCAGCTATTCCATCGCCTCCGCCTGCGCCACCAGCGCCCACTGCATCGGCCATGCGATGGAGCAGATCCGCATGGGTGGTCAGGACATCGTCTTCGCGGGCGGCGGCGAGGAAGAGCATTGGAGCCAGAGCTACCTGTTCGACGCCATGGGCGCGCTGTCCAGCCAATACAACGACAACCCACAGAAGGCCTCGCGCGCCTACGATACCCGCCGCGACGGCTTCGTCATCGCTGGTGGTGGCGGCATAGTGGTGGTCGAAGCGCTGGAACACGCGCTGGCGCGCAACGCCAAGATATACGCGGAAATCACCGGCTACGGAGCCACCTCGGACGGCTACGACATGGTCGCTCCCAGTGGCGAAGGCGGACTGCGCTGCATGAAGCTGGCGCTGGCGCGAACCGAAGAGCCTATCGATTACCTCAATACCCACGGCACCTCAACGCCGGTCGGCGATTTGGCCGAGATGCGCGCGGTGCGCAAGGTTTTCGCCAAGAAGGATATGCCGCTGATCAGCTCGACCAAAAGCCTCTCTGGCCATGCGCTGGGTGCGGCCGGGGTGCATGAGGTGATCTATTGCCTGTTGATGATGCAGGGCAACTTCATCGCCGGCTCGGCCAATATCGACACCCTGGACCCCGAGCTGACCGATATGCCCGTGCTGCGCGAAACCCTGGAACACGTGGCGCTCGACAACATCATGAGCAACAGCTTCGGTTTCGGCGGCACCAACGCCACTCTGGTGCTGCGGCGCTGGAAGGGCGAGTAGCCAGCCCGGCATGCGGGCTGGCGCGTCGGTAAGCCTTAGGCGGCCAGGCCGGTACCGCCCGTTGCCATAAGGATCTGCCCGCGAATCGCCGTGGAACGATCCGAGGCGAGGAAGGCGACTATGTTGGCGATCTCCATCGGTTCCAGCGCCCAGCGCCGGCCGGTCGATTCGAGGCGGCCGATCATGCCCGGCCACATTTCCGACAGATAAGGCAGCATGTCGCTCTTCACCACCCCACCGCAGACGCCATTGACGCGAATGCCCTTGTCGTACAGGTCCACCTCCATGTAGCGCACCAGGTTCTCCAGCGCCGCCTTCATCAGGCCCAGGGGGTAGGTTGGCAATACCGTATGGGAACCGACCCCGGAGATGGCGCAGATGGTGCCGCCTGGCGGCATCAGCGGTAGCACATTGTTGATGCAGGCGACGTTGCCGATCAGGCTGGTGCCGAACAGATCCTTCCAGTCGTGCTTGGTCAGTTCGCGGATCGATTTGAACGGCGAGCTGGCGGCATTCAGCACCAGATGGTGGATGCGCTCGACACCCTCCTCTTGCAACCTTTTGATCATCTGCTCGATATCGCGCACTTCGGAGATATCCGCCAGCGCCTTGTACGCCTTCACCCCACGCGCTTCGGCGTGCGCCACCAGCTTGTCGAGGTTAGCCGCGCCCTTGCCCTGGGCGCGTCGGTAATTGAGGATCACATCGTAACCATCGTCGATAAAACGCTCGGCGATGGCCGCGCCTATACCGCGTGCCGCCCCAGTGATCAGAACCATCTCTCGCTGTGTATCGGTCATGCTTACGCCCCTGTGCATGCAATGTGGTGAGCAGCCGATTATTAGCGTCCGGCCGCACAATTATTATTGCGCCAACAAATAACGCTATTGTTTTCTGGCGCTCTATCGGCACTGTTTAACTAGTTGAGCCAGGTAAATTGAACGTCAACCATTACTTGTCACAGGCCAAATAACTGCAGGCCGGTTATTACAACTTAAAACTCTTTATGAAAAACATTTGTTCGCCTGCTTTCGATCCATCCTGATTCCAGCCATCAGGTAAAACGGAATGCTTCGGCGATTAATAACTTCGACGCCCGTTTCGCCGGAATAATCGAGGCCAATACCGCGGTGACAATCGCCAGCGCGCAGGTGAACCAGAACAACCCGAAGTTCTCGTCCCACAAGATAAAGGCCAAGTAGCCCTTGGTATAACCGGGCGATGGCGGCATCGGCAGGCCGTTGATATTGATCAGCTCGGCCAGGCCAATGCCCACCAGCACACTCAGCGCCGCGCCGAGCAGACCGATAAAAATGCCTTCGAGAATGAACAGCCGACCGACCTCGCTCTGGGTCAGGCCGAGGGCGCGCAGGGTGGCGATTTCGCGGGTGCGTTCGACCACGTTCATCATCAGCGTATTGCCGATCATAAACACCACGATCACGCTGACGATGGACTTGATAAAGAAGAAGATGCCGTCGAACAGGCTGACCACCTGGTGGTAGTACACCGCCAACTCAGACCAGGGCCGCACCTCCAGTTTGAAGCCGCGCTCGGCGATCAACGCCTTGACCCGTGCCAGGGCCGCATCGGTCAGCTCGGTGTCGTTGAGCAGGATGATGATGCGGCTGACCTCGTCGGTTTCCAGCAGATCCTGGGCGGTCTGCAGCGGCAGTTTCAGCGCGCGGTCGTCGTATTCCTTGATCCCCGATTGCATGACCCCGCGCACCGTCACCGACATCGCGTTCTGCCCGCCGGTGGGGTTGACCACCAGCAGATCGAGGTCATCGTCGTACGTCGCCGACAAGCCTTTGGCCACCCCGGTGCCTATGGTCGCGCCCAGGCCGTCGACGCGCGACAGGTCGCTGCCGAGCACGATGCGGTCGAGGGCGCCAAGGGTCAGCGAACTGGTCGGCTCGATGCCCACCCCGGAAATAAAGGTGGAGGTCTCGGACTCGTAGTGCGAGGCGATGCCGGAAAACTCGATCTGCCCGGTAACGGTCTTGAGCATCGGCCCCAGCTCGGCGTCCTCGGCCAGTGCTCGCTTGATCTCCTCATAACCGGGGATGCCATAGCGCAGCGGATTGGTCGCGCCACTGGCCAGGTAGCCTTCGCGGTACAGCTGCAAATGGCCGAGGTTGGTGCGAATGGTCTGCTCGCGCAGCGACGAGAACGAATGCTGGACGAAACCGCCGAAGATAAACACCGCCACCCCGCCCATGATGATCGCCAACAGGGTGATGCCGGAACGCCGACGCTGACGGAACATATTGGCAAAGGCATAGCGGATCGAAGTCGGCCGCTTCAGCGCGGTCCACAGCACCAACAACAAGGCGTAGGCGATGATGGCGTTGGCCAGGTAATACAGCAGCTCACTCATGGCTCACCCCTGACGATTGGCGCCAGCACGTATTGGATTTCTTCGGCGGTGAGAAACAGCCGCCCCTGCTCTTGCAGCAGCTCAGCCCAGAGCGGCGAGCGCGTCAGCTGATCGCGCAGCTGCTCGGCATCGGCCTTCTGCCCCGCAGCCGTCAAGGCGCGAATCTTGAGGAAATCGACCAGCTCACTCATTGCCGCCGGCAGCTGCTCGGGGTGTTCCTCGAGGTAGCGCAGGTCTTTCAACGCCACCACATGGCGACCGAACTCGGCGGGCACGTAGAGATCCAGGCGTGCGCGCAGAAAGCGCAGACGCCAGTTTTCGGGGGCCTGATCGACTGCCTCGTCCATCAGAAAGAAGCCGCGCTTAGCCAACTCGGCGGCGCGAAAATAGTTCTGCTGCTTGAGGTATTCGCCGGCGGTGAACAACCAGCCATAACCTTCATAAAGCTTGGCGTAGAGGTCGTCGGGGTGCTGCTCGCGGTAGGCCGTTAGGCTTTCGATAACCTGCTCGTCGACGCCGTTGTTGGGCGCCTGCACTACCGCCAGGATCGCCCTGCCACGCTGGTCGCGCGGCACTTCGCCAGCCACGCCGACGATCAGCAGTTCGCTCAGGGCGTTACGGCTCTGTTGCCGGTAGGCCTCCAGCGACAGCGGCGCGACGCTGGCCTGGGCCGCGCCGACCAGCAGCAGGTGCAGGCCGAGCACGTAAATCAGTCGGTTAAGCATCCTGCAACCTCCCGTCGGCGATGCGAATCACCCGGCTGGCGACATCGCGCACCGAATCGGCATGGGTGGAAATAATGAAGGTGGTGCCGTTCTCGCGGTTGATCTCCTGCATCAGCTCCAGCACCGAGCGGCCGGTTTCCGAGTCCAGGTTGCCGGTCGGTTCGTCGGCGATCACCAGCGCCGGCTTTTTCACCAGCGCCCGGGCGATGGCCACCCGCTGCTGCTGGCCGCCGGACAGCTCGGTCGGCGGGCGCATGGCATGCTTTTCCAGGCCGACCCGCTCCAATGCCTGCATCACCTGGCGGCGCGCCTGCTCCTTCTTGTAGCCGTTGAGCATCAGCGGGTAGTAAACGTTGTCGAACACGCTGAGCACCGGCAGCAGGTTGAAAAACTGGAAGATGAAGCCGATGTCCTGGGCACGCAGGTGGGCCAGCTCGCGGTCGTTCAGCTCGGCCAGGTTCTGCCCGAGAAAATGCACGCTGCCGGCGCTCGGCTTGTCGATGCCGCCGATCAGGTTGAGCAGGGTGCTCTTGCCGCTGCCGGACTGGCCGCAGAGGGCGGCGAACTCGCCGCGCTCGACCACCAGGTCGATGGACTTGAGCGCATAGACACTGCCCTCGCCCTTGCCGTAGCGCTTCTCCACCTGGCCCAGCCGCACTATCGGCAACTGCGTCGCCTTGACTATCTGCATCCGTTTACCTTCGTCGCGGGCCACTGCCGGCGCGCCATCTTCAGCCTGCATAAGCGGCTCCTTCAGAGTGCTGGATCATTCGCAGCGCAACAGCCAGGTACCGCCATTGCTGTCGCTCAGCGACAACAACGCCGGCACGGCATCGGCCGCCGCGGCCATGGCCTTGCGCTCGGCATAACGCTGCAGCGCCAGCAGCGGGTTGATGCCGCCGCTGTCGCCGAAACGACGGCAGACGTTCTCGTAGACCAATTGATCGCCCATGGCCGCCGCCGCTGCGCCTTCCACAGATGCCAACAGGCTGGACGGGTAGAGGCCGCCATAGATCAGCGCGCGGGCTTCCGGCAGCAACGCCGACCAGGCCGCGCTCAGCTGTTGCCCGGCCGCCTCGCGGCGCCCCGCCACGGCGAGATATTGCGGCGTACCGAGCAACACCGGCGCGGTCTTGGCCTTGAGCGCCGCCTCGGCGCGCTTGAGCACGATAAAACCGGCGCGTTCAACGATAGGCGCATTGTGCTGGCCGCCCTTGCCCAACCAACGCCGCTCCTGCTCGGCATTGCCGATCGCCTCGGAGAAGCCCATGGCCGGATAAAAGCGGAACACGCCGCCGAGCAGCACGCTGTCGATATCGCCGCCATTGAGTAGCTCGCCCGCTATGCGCAAGCCCTGAACAAAGCCGGCACGGCCCGCCTGTACCTTGCACGAGTAGCCATCCACGCCATGCTCGCGCAGCAGATGCTTGGGGATCACATCGAAATCGAAACCATCGCGCCAATTGAAGGCCTGCTCGAGGTGCGAGCACTGCCCCCAGAAGTCGAAATACACCAATGCCAAACGTTCGCGGGAACCGCGTCGGCCGCAATTGGCGTCGGCAGCAGCCATGGCCTGCTTGGCCGCCTTGGCGACCGCCGCCATGGTTTCCCGGTAACCGGCCTTGGTTGCCTCAGCGCCACCATCGACACTGAAACGGCTGAGGTCCCACTGCCGCCGTCCGGTCTTGCGCACGGCGCGGCGGTACAACTCGCCCTCCCAGGCGCGAAACCAACGCGCAGCGTAAGGCAGCGGCGCTCGCTCCGGCTGCACCACGGACAGCCCGACCAAGGCCAACGCCGTGCTGCTGGCGCTCGCCTCGCTGAGCAACTCGGTGTTGCTTGCCTCGCGGCTCGGAATCAATTGTTTCTCTTCGACGGACATGCGGCCTTCCCTATCAACTGTCGTGGCTCACGCCATGCGCGCCAATGTGCAGGCCGCAACCGAACCCTCGATACCGAGGGCAAGCTTGACCACTTTGTCCGAAACCAGCGGCAGCGGCGGCGCGTCGGCGTGCAGCTGCACCCCGGCGGTGCTGTCCAATGGCGCACTGGAGCGGAACGCCAAGAGCCGTTGCTGCTGCATGGCATCGGCGAGAATGGCCAGGTCGGTGAGACCGCTGGCGGCAATCTGATAGCCGATCTGCGCCTTGTACGAGACCACCGGAGTGGCGTAATCGCCCCAGACTTTGCGTACCGCCAGCAACTCGGCCTGGTCGCTGCTGCGCATGCCGTTGCCATGCAGGAACACGCAACCGACCTGCTCCGCGCCGATTTCCGCCTGGGCCAAGGACTCCTCGATGGTGCGCGAAATGGAACGGAAATCCGGCGAGAAGGATTGTCCGCCACGTCCCGAACCGCCGCTCTGGCACATGGCGAAGCCGTCGATGCGCAGGCGCCCTTTGCCGCCGCGGGCCGCCAGGTGCGCCGGGCTTTCGAGCACGCAGGCCGCGACCCCGCCGCCGAGCATCACGCCCTCGGTACTCGCCGAGAACGGCTGCATCGTCGAACGCGCCAGGGCGTTCAAGCCGCCCATAAACATGATGTTGTACAGCGTCACCTGCTGCCAGGTCGCCACTACGGCGATATCCGTGCTGCCGGATTCGATGGCCTTGCTGGCCAGGTACAGCGCCGACAGGCTCGAACAACTGGCGGTGGACAGCGCCAGCGGCGGCACGGCCAGGCGGTAGTGCTGCATCAGCAGTCGCGCCAGCTGATCCTCGGCGCAACCGTCGCTGTTCATCTGCTTGATCTGCGGGTTGAACTGCAGATCCTCGCGGTCATTGCGCTGTATGTAACCGGTGAACTGCACAACCTCCGGTTGCACGCCTTGGCCGCCGATATAGACCTGCACCCGCTGCCCGGCCAGGGATTCGCGACCCAGGCCGGCATGCGCGAGGGCTTCGTCGATCACCCGCTGCAGCAATACCGCGGCGGTCGGCGCATCGCTGCGCCGGCCCTTGACCAGCGGCGGTATGGCCACCAGCAAGGGGTTGAACGGCATGCCCATGCGAGCCGCGGCAGGCTCATCCTCGAAATAGGGCTGGTAGTTGGCCGGACGTTGTTCGCCGAGGGCGGCGATCATCGCTGGCGCGTCCAGGCCCAGGCCGTTGCACGCACCGACCCCGGAAATCACCGCAGCGCGGGGCTTAGGCATCCAGAGCACCCTTGCGCAGTACCACGGCGTAGTTGTTGCCGCCATCGGAGGCGCCGATCAGCAGCGCGTGGCGCACCTCGCGGCGAATCGGCTCGCGCACGAAGGCGATGTCGTCGGCGCAGAACTCGTGGGTGAAGGCGATGGGCAGGATTTCGCCGGTTTTCATCGCCTCCAGCACCACCGAGAGGTTGAGCATGGCGGCGGCCGATTCGACGAAACCGAAGTAACCGTTGTAGTTGACCAGCGGAATCCCGGCGCTGGCGTTGCCGAACACCTCGCGAATGGCGCCAAGCTCCTTGTCGGCGCTGTCCGCTATGCCCCAGCTGGTGCCGCAGATCAGATCGACCTGATCGAAGCGCAGGCCGGCTTCGTCCAGGGCCTGGCGAATGGCCGTGGTCATGGCATTGCCATGGGCCTGCGGGCTTTCGCCGGGGTAGGCGGCGTCGCAGGAACGGCCGTAACCGACCAGCTCGGCCAGTATTTCCGCGCCGCGCTCACGCGCCGTGTCGACATCTTCGAGCATGGCCATAGCCGCACCTTCGCCGAGGACGAAACCGCTCGGCTGAGCCGCGTAGACCTGGAACGCATCCTCATCCGCGGTCCAACTGACGCGGGCGCTGCCGGCTTGCGACATCAGCGCCGAGGAATAAGCTTTCTCGTCCGCGCCGCCGACCACCGCCTGTGCCTGCAGGCCCTGGCGCACCAGTTCGTAACCGTAGAACAGCGCGCCGAACGAGGCGTTATAGCCGGTCGACAGCGTGGTGTTGTAACCCTTCATGCCCTTGGCGATGGCACAGAAGGTCGCGGTGGAGTTCATCAGCGCCGAAGGGAATTCGAAGGTACGCGCGCGCCGCGGATCGGGGTACAGGCTCTGGGCATAGCGCGCCACTGTGGATTGCGGGCCCTTGGACATACCCATGATCAGCGCGACATCGGTATCGCCATGGCGCACCTTCTTGCCGCCGCTTTGCAGCGCTTGCTCCAGAGCCAGCAGGCCATAAGTGGCGATTTTGCTGGCCTTGCGCGCGTCGAAGTTCTTCAGGTGCTTGCGCGGCTCGATGTCGCGCACTTCATGAGCGCGGAACTGCAGGCCGCTAATATCGCCCTCGCCGAGGCTGGACAGGCGTTCTTTCAGGCTGGGGTTGGCCGCCAGCAGCTTCTCGTAACCCTGGCTGTCCTCGTTGCCCTCCAGCCATTCGCTCACCGATACCAACACCGAACCCTGCTCGCCGTTGCGGATGCGCTGGTTGATCTGCTCGCTGCCGTAACCGAGGGAGCTGAGGGCGCCCATGCCGGTGATCGCCACGCGCCGTGGACGGTATTCCGTCTGCGGCACCTGCTCGGGTTGCACCGAGGAGACGATGCTGCAGTTGTTGCCGCCAAAGGCGTAGTTGTTCTTCATGAACAGCTTGACGTCGTGCTGCTGGAACTCGTTGGGCACGTAGTTGAGGTCGCAGCCGGTGCGCGGCACGCCGAAGTTCAAGGTCGGCAGCACCTTGCCCTCAGGCAGGGTAACCAGGCAGGCGATCAGTTCGATGATCCCGGCCGAGCCGATGTTGTGGCCGAAGTAGGACTTGGTCGAGCTGACCGGGATCTCGGCGATGGTCGGGAAGACCTTCTTCATCGCCAGGGTTTCCGCGCGGTCGTTGGCCTCGGTGCCGGTGCCGTGGGCGTTGATGTACTGGATGTCTTGCGGGCCGACGCCGGCATTCGCCAGGGCCGCGCGCATCACCAGGCTGGCGCCTTCGCCGCGCGGGTCCGGCGCGGTTTCATGGTGCGCATCGGACGAAGTGGCGTAGGAAATGATCTCGCCATAAATGGTGGCGCCACGCGCCTTGGCGTGTTCGTACTCTTCCAGGACGATGGCCCCGGCGCCTTCGCCGATGGACAGCCCCGGCGTGCCGGAAAATGGGCAGCAGGGTTCGTCGCGCATCGCCTTGAGGGCATAGAAGCCAGCGAACGTCGGCAAGTAGACCGGATCGGAACCGACGATCAACGCCACCGGGTTCTTGTCGTTTTGAATCAGATCGAAACCGATGCCGATGGCATTGGTGCTGGCGGTGCAGGCGGTAGCCACCAGTTCGAAACCGCCCTGCAGCCCCAGCAACGAGGTGACCACAGGACAGATGGAGGAGAAGTTGCCGGAGACTTCCATCTTGCGAACGGAAAAATCCTCCGGGTGGTTTTCGATCAGCGGCAGGATGGCTTCGGCGCCCGCGGAGGACACCCCGACCACCAGGCTGGTCTGTTTCAACAGCGGGTCGTCGAGCAAGCCGGCATTTACCAGCGCGTCGCGGCCGACCTTGTAACCCCAGAGTACGGTGCGATCCAGCTCGGGCAGTAGCTCCTCGGCAATCCCTTCGTAGTCGACATGCTGCAACACCTCGGAACCCATGGCGTTGTCGAAAGACTTGAGAAAATGCTCGCTCGGACGAATCGACGATTTGCCGGCGAACAGGCCATCGCGGAACTCGTCCACGCTGTTGCCCAGTGCCGTCAGCACGCCCATCCCTGTAACTACTATTCGCTTGCGCTTGACCATATCCGGACTCCTCTGAGGCGCAACCTGCTTGGCTGCCCTAGGCATACAGGCAGGTACGGCCACCTTTACGGCGACCGACCTCGCTGCTGTTATTTGGCGAAAACTCAGGCCTTAGCCTGAAGTTGCTCGATCAGACTCTTCGGGCGCGAGGCGTCGACATAGCTGTGTTCCGCCGGGTTGACCATAAAGCTGAAGTTCTGCAGGAACGGGATAGCCGAGGTGCTGATGGCGACCCGCGCGCCGTTACCGGCGATTTCGTACTGGTCGATACCGGCATAGGCGTAATCGCTGTCGATCAGCGCCTGGCCGATATAGCCATCGACACCCACCGAGTGACCCAGGGTGATGACCTTGCCGATCTCCTGGTCGCCGCTGAACAGGCTGTCGCCAATCGTCAACGCGGCACCATCGCCCTTGACCACGAAGCCAACCACACGCTGCTTGCAGCCTTGTTCCAGCTTGGCCAGCAGGGCGTCGCGGCCGATGAACTCGTCCTTGTCGTAACGCACGGCCCACTGCATTTGCAGCTCGATCGGGCAACGGCTAAATTCGCCGACCAGGGCCGGGTCCCAGCAAGGATTTTCCAGGCGCGATTTACTCTGGAAGTCCAGACCACCCTGCTTCATATCGAACTTGACGCCGGCTTCGCTGGCGCGCTGCCACAAGTCTGCGGCGCCTTCCTTGGTGGTTAGCACCTTGAAGGCGAACTCGCCGTGCTTGCCGGCGCGCAGCAGGATGGCGTCATCGTCGACCCGCATGAATTCCATAAATGGCAGACCGAGCACATCGAAACCGAAGAGTTCGGCCATCAGCTCCCAGCAGTAAGGGCCTTCGAACAGGGTGGTGGTCAGACTGTTGTCCTGGCTCGCTACCTGTACGTCGTCGTCGCCGATCAGCGCCTGCAGGCTGGCAGCCAGTTTGTCGCCGCGCATCCATTCGGAGATCAGCAAAAAACGCTCGTCGTCGCACAGCAGGTAGAGGTCAGTGGCGATCTGACCTTTGTCGTTGAGCAACAGGGTGTAAAGCGCCTGCTCGTTGCGGATCACCGACAGGTCGCCGGCGACCACACGATTGAGGAAGTCATAGGCATCGTCACCCTGCACTTCGACGATGCCGAAGTGGGAGTAATCGACCATCAGAATGTTCTTGCGCGAGGCCAGGTGCTCCTCGGCCGGTTGGCCGAAGTGCAGCGGCACGCGCACGCCATTGCGCTCGGTGAAAACGGCACCAGCGGCTTGCTGCAGGGATTCCAGACTCATAAGGGTTCTCCTTGAAAATAGGCGGTTGAGGTCCGTGCGGCGGCCACTTAGGCGGCGGCAGCGGCCTGACGCTTGAGGATGAAGGAAGCCAGCGAATTGACGTTGCGCATGTAGGACGGATCGTCGCCCTCAGTGACGCGCACCGCGAACTCCTCATCGAGCATCACCACCAGTTCGGTGGCATCCACGGAATCCAGTTTCAAGCCGCTGCCGAACAGCGGGGTGTCGTCGTCGATCTGCTCTTTGCTCTGGTACAGGTTGAGGCGGTCGATCAGGCTGGCCTTGAGCTTGTCCAGCACTTGCTGGCGCTCGGCGATCACTGCTTGCAGTTGCTTGTCCATATTTTCATCCTCGCTGAATGGCGGTTTGGCCTGGGGGTTTAGCCGGGGGTTTTAGCCGGGATAGTTGAACGGCTTCGACATGTCGAACCAGAAGTTGGCGAGCTTGCCGGTGGTGGTAACCCGCCGCCCGATACGCGCCTCGACCTTGAAGTGACTGAAACCGGCCGGGTCCTTCATGATCAGTTCGCTGCGCATGAACAGGGTGTCGCCGGGCAGCACCACGCTCTTGTACTTGAGGTCCTGGGAGGCCAGTACGCCGCCCCACTTCTTGCGGATGGCGGCGATGATCTCCATGCCTTCTTCCGAGTGCAGGGCCTTTTGCAGGTCGCGGCGCACGGACAGATCGCAGTCGAAACGGGTTTCGTACTCTTCGCAGAAGGCGGTGAGCAGGGTCAGGTAGTCGCTGGTCTGGCCCATGGCTTCGGCGATCAGCACGCCGGGCATGATCGGACTATCCGGGAAATGCCCGGTGAACTGCGGCTCGTTGAACGAGATGTTCTTCACCGCGGTGATGTAGCCACGGGAACCACGTTTGAATTCGCAGATCTTGTCGACCAGGAAAAACGGGTAACGCCAGGGGCCCATTTTCATCAGCAGCGAGGGTGCAACCAGACTTTCTTCGGAATCAGCCATACATCCTCCTTAACGCATGATCAGGCCACCATCGACGACCAGGGTCTGGCCGACGATGTAGCTCGATGAGGTGGAACAGAGAAATGCGATGGCCTCGGCCACCTCACGGGTTTCGCCCATGCGCTGCAGCGGAATCACCGACACGGTCTGGCGGATCACGTTGCGCGGCACGCGTTTGGTCATCACCGACTCGATCAGCCCCGGCGCCACGGCGTTTACCCGCACGCCCTTGGAGCCCAGCTCGGCGGCCAGGGTGCGGGTGAATCCGATCATCCCGGCCTTGGCGGCGCTGTAGTTGGTCTGACCGAAACTGTTGGTCATACCGGCGATCGAGGAGACGTTGACCACGGTCGCCAGCTTGGCCTTGCGCAGCATGCGCAGGGCCGCCTTGGTGGCCATAAAGGTGCCGTACAGGTTGGTCTTGACGACGTCGTCGAACTCTTCGTACTCCATCATCGAGAACAAATTGTCGCGGTACTTGCCGGCGTTATTGACCAGCACATCGAGCTTGCCGTCGGCTTCCTCGATGGTGGCCATGGCTGCTTCCAGCTCTTCCTTATTGGTGATGTCGCATTTCAGCGCCAACAGGCGCCCGGCGTACTGCTGCTGATCCGCCAGCTCAGCGAGACGCGCCGGATTGTTGTTGTAGGTGGCGTACACCTTGCAACCGTCCTCCAACAACTTCGCGCACACCGCAAGCCCGATATCGCCACTTGCCCCGGTCACTAACGCGACCTTCCCCTGCAAATCCGAAAACGTTGCCATTGTCTGACCTATGTTTTTCTTTTGGTTATTAACCGAGCACAACTGCCGCCACTGCGTGCGTGCCGCAGTGGGATATGCTCAAACTTGCCGCACTCAAACCTGACTGCTGCATGAGATCGCGAAAACGCCCGGCAAAAACGAAGTACGGCCGACCCATTTCCTCGTGTTGTATTTCCATGTCGTGAAACAGGATTCCATCGCGAAAACCGGTACCCAAGGCCTTCACCGCCGCCTCCTTGGCTGCCCAGATACCCGCTGCGCGCTCGGCGTTCTCCTCAGGATTGCCGATGTATTCGATCTCCCAAGGCGTGTAGACCCGCGTCATAAAGCCTTCGCCACTGCGGTTGGCGGCGGTGCGGATGCGCTCGATTTCCACTATGTCTATGCCCACATGCATGGTCGTTCGCTCAGTTGAATTCGGGCATGCGGCGCGCCACAGCCACCGGCTGCACCACCTGTTCGTCGATAAACTGCGCGGCCTGCTCGGCGTCGACTTGCAACGTCACTCCGCGCTCGCGCCAGAACACCCAGCCCAGCACCGGCAACAGCAATGCGCAGAACAGCGGGAACGGCGGGGTCCAGGGCAGCAGGCCGAGCAGCAGGCACAGGCCCAACGACCAGAGCGCGAGCGCCGCGTAGTAACTCAGCAGGCGCTGCACTAGAGGGCGCGGCGGACGCGGCGAAGCAAGCTCGGCGTCGGTGCTGTAAAGCTGGGAAAGGCGCTCGCCAACTACTGAAAACAGCCGTGAACGACGCGCTCCGAGCAAGCTGAAAGAGGCTGCGATCCAGCTCAGCAGCACGGCTGCGACTATGAACTCGGGATTGGCATAACCGGCGGCGAGGCTGAATGCAGGCTTGCTTTGCAAGGGCCAGATCAGGGTAAAGGTGATCAGCAGGGTAATCAGCAGGTCGTCGCGGCGGTAACCGCTCACCTGACAGGGCCGACGCACGCTCTGGCCTACCACGGCCTCGCCTTCGGGGCTGGCCAGCACCAGGTAGTAATGAGCCCCAACCAGCAACAGCCAGCACAGCAGCAGCGGAAACAGCATGCCTATGACCGCGAAGGCGACGAGCCGCGGATACCCCGGAAACAGGCCATAGCCGACCAGCAGTGCCCCCAGCATTACGCCGACCGCGAGCAGCGGCATGCCCATCGGGCTCTGCAATGGATTCAAGCAGCGGGTCAGCAGGTTGAAGCGCAGGTTGCGCACCGCGGCCAGTTCGGCCTTGTCCATCATGAACTTGGCCGACAGGGTGCTGTAGATCCAGTAACCCGGAGCATCCCGCGAAGCGCCATAGCTCACCCCGGCTGCAATCGCAGCGCCGGCAAGCAGCAACTCAAGCAAACCCAGCGTCTCGCTGTTGCGCACCAGGGCGAAGGTCAGCAGCAGGCACAGCAGGGTGATGCCGAACCACATGGCTACGGCATAACGGCCCAGATGTTGGCGAAAAGTCGGCAGCATCTATTCGGCCTCGACCTTGACCGCAGCGATGAACTCGACGGCATGCCGCGCCTGCACGCTGGCTTGCAGCGCCGGGAAATCCAGAAGCAGACGACTGAGGACTTTCTTCGGCCCGACTTCCAGGCACAGGCTCACGCCGCTGTCGGCCAGGCTTTGCACGCTTTCGCGCCAGCGCACGGTGGAATACAGATTGCTCACCAGGTCGCGCTTGATCGCCGAGGCCGATGTCAGTGCTGCGGCCGCCTGGTTGGTGAATACCGGCAACGCTGGTTCGGCGAAATCCAGGCCATCCATCACCGCCTGAAAGTCATCGCCGCCCGCGCGCATCAAACCGCTGTGCCACGCGCCGTTGACCGGCAGACGCACCTGCTCGAAGCCTTCGCGCAGCAGGGTGGGCAGCAACTCCTTGAGCGCCAGCTTGCAGCCGGAGATCACCTGCTGACGGGGCGAGTTGTCGTTGGCCACGCTGACCCGATCAGACAGTTCGTGCAGCGCGATCAGGGCGGCCAGACCGTCGCGGTCGATACCCTTGATCGCGTACATGGCGCCATCGGTTTGCTCCGCCAGCGCCTGCATGATCCGCCCCCGGGCGGCGACGCCGCGGAACACATCCTCCAGGCTCAGCACGCCGGCGGCATAGAGCGCGGAGAACTCGCCAACGCTGTGTCCGGCCACGCAGGCCTCGTCGATCTGCCGTTTGCTGCGCAGCGCTTCGAGGGTGGCGATGTTCACCGTGGTAACCGCCACCTGCTGATACTGGGTCTTGTCCAGTTTCGGCAGCGGCCCCTTGCTGCACAGGCGGCGCACATCGAAACCGGCGATGTCGCTGGCGCAATCCCACACCCGCGCGGTGACCGGTGATTGGTCGCACACCTCGGCGCCCATGCCGATGTGCTGGGTACCCTGACCGGGAAACAGCAAAGCGCAGCCCTGTGTTTCGTTACCAGATTGCTCGTATGCCTGCATAGCCCACCCCGCTGGTGCCCAATCGACCGAATTCGCTTTTATCTGGACCACCCAGATAACCGCCACCCAAGTACACTTCAAAGTGCCGACTTAATTGCGAAGACAGATGCAGGTTTAATGCATAACTACGGTCTTCGATGTTGTAGATCGTCGATGTTTCCCATGACAGTTTTTGCAACTCGGCGTTGTCCCGTTGCAGGTGCAACATCGCATATTGGCGGCCCATCATCAGATCGCGCCTGGCATTGTTGTCGGCCTCTTGGGCGAACAGTAACTGGTAGCCTCGAAATGCTTCTATGCCGCTGGCCTGAAAGGCCTGTTCGGTAATATCAAGAATCGCGAAGTAGTCATCCCAGTCATCGCTATCCAGGCCTTGATCCTGATACAAATATTCCAGGGACATTGCCAGGTTATCCTCGGTGGTATAACGCAATCCCACCGCGAACTGATAGAACATACCCGGTTGTTGCTCGACGAAAATCTCATCGGCGCTGGGCAACTGCAGTGTTTGGAATTTACGCAGTGCCGCTCCACTGGCTTCTCGAATATAACTACGGTCAGACGCCGCCAACTCGACGTTGAGTATCCAGTCATCGTTCAGAAAACCGCTGGTACCTAAACCCGCGCCGAAACGATCGCCACCCAGCAAGACGAAACGTGGATTGAAATCTTCCAATACCGATGTGGTATAGGCGGCGTAGTAGCGCTCTTCCGAGTTACTACGCTGCAAACTCGACCATTCACCAATGCGCGCCTCGGTCGACTCATTAGCCAGCTTCGGCACTACCGCCAGTTCCAGCGTGCCATATTGATTGAACCAAGAAGCCTGGGTCAGTAACGCCCCTTCGCGATAACTGTCGCGCCAGGAAACACCCATGGCATTAATAACCGCCCGCGATGAATAATTCGCCGGGTTTTGCAAAAAATCCAACGGGCTGACAAAAAAGAACTGGCCGTTGCGAATGTCTTTCTTACCTATATCGATAAACAGCGATTCGTTAGGACTCAGGGACAAATAAGCTTCACCGATAAAACCATGATACTCATGGCCATCGCGCTCTTGTGCGATGCCGTTATCGCCATATGTCTCGATACGTTCGCCATAGGCATCCACATGAAACTTGCCATGGCTATTAAAACAATCCGCGGCCACTTCGCCATAGAGCGCAGAATAGCTCTGCTGCTCGCTGAAACTCCCGTCCGGGTTGAGCGCAGCCTCGCGCACCGGGCTGCGTCCAAGCTCCAGCCCTGCGGAGCCGCCGGTTGTGCATTCCACCGCCAGCGTTTGCCGGGCAGTAAAAAGCGCAGCCGCGTACAGGGCCAACAACAGCCAGTTGCGCATCATGGGAAAACCGCCTCAGCTGAAATTATTAACGCAAACGCAGCAGGTATTCTTTCTGGAAGTACGCTTCCGGCACTTCTTCAAGGCGAACATTGGAATACAACATACGCGTGTACTGCTCTTTCTTCAGGCTGTCTTCAATGCGGATTTCGTGCGGCCGCTGCACGCCCAGGGCTAATTTGTAATCCTGATACCAGGCGCGCTTCAGCACTTTGTCGTTGGTCGAAAGAAACTCGGCCTTGATCGGCCTGGAGGTTTGCACGTCCACCCAATAACTAATCTTTGGATAGGTGACATGTGGCCAGCGGCGCACTAGCTGCAAACGATAACAAGGTCGCCCGTCACAGTCTTCGGTAGCCGCCAATTCTGAAATATAAGAAAGATCGAAGTCGGTGGCGACCACATCGCCATTGGAAACTTGCCCAACCAAGCGCTGTTGACGAGAGATAGGAATGGGCCGACGCAGCTTTGGCTCGTAGTACCAAAGTTTATCGAAGATCGATAGCAACGATTTGCCGCGTTCGCTGGGAGGGTCGACGAACCGCACTAAAGCACGAGCATCGCCCTCTTGCTCGGCATTTGGTTTATAGAAGCGCATGGCAACATCGAGACTTTGCCGGGAAACTTCTTGGTCGCCCTTCATCTCGATCAATGTCAAGGCATAACGAAAAGGCTCGGAAGGAGCACGAATGCGATCGGCACGACGAATAATTTCCACTGCTTCAGAATTTTCTTTCGCTGCAGACTCTGCGCCGCCCAGATCATTACCTGGAACAGTTTCTATAGCAGCGTAAATACCGGAAGAAAAACAAAGTAAAGTGAAAATGGATAGTAACGACCTTGAGAAGCGCATCCTTTCCCTCACGCACTGTAAATTACCGAGCGGCATAAACACTGCAATTTTTTATTATTTTATTAGCGCCTCTTAACTTCCGTTGAGGTCGCTTTATTTATTTATAAAGCGCAGCAATGCTATCTGCTGGTTGTTGTCGATGTCCACCCAGGGGGCTCCTGCGCTCTCAAATAAAAAGAGACACACGTCACATATTGAAAATTGAGATGTGTCATTTCTTGACATTTTAAAAGTGACCGAATAGTCACAAACCACCCGCCCGGCGAATCACCCGCAGCTTAAGCCTGCTTCGCCAACCGCTCAGGGACGGCTTTGCTGGTCAGGACAGATTTAGCCGGATAGCGATCTCTGCCGCCGTAGCGGCGCCATCCTCCACGGTCTGAAAATTTTTCCAATCCAGGAAAAGCACCGCACATAAATCGATATATATCTACAAAACGATCATATAACTCTAAAATTTTGGTAAATCGTGCTTTAAAAGCAGATTTCTATCGGATAAAGTTGGCCAATAGTAGACGAGCGCGCGCACCCATACGGCAGCCGCGGGCGTCTCCTGCTAGCCTGTAACGGCCACCGCTCATTGCTCTCACGAGGTGCTTCATGTCCCGTATCGTTACCGTCGCCGCCACCCAGATGGCCTGTTCCTGGGATCGCGCCAGCAATATCGCCAATGCCGAGCGGCTGGTTCGACAAGCTGCCGCCAAAGGTGCGCAGATCATCCTGATCCAGGAGCTGTTCGAGACTCCCTATTTCTGCCAGAAACCCAACCCGGATTATCTGCAGTTGGCCACCACCGTGGAGACCAACGAAGCCATCGCGCATTTCCAGAAAGTCGCGGCCGAGCTGCAAGTGGTGCTGCCGATCAGCTTTTTCGAGTTGGCCGGGCGGGCGCGCTTCAACAGCATCGCGATCATCGACGCCGACGGCAGCAACCTGGGGATTTATCGCAAAAGCCATATCCCGGATGGCCCCGGCTACCACGAGAAGTACTACTTCAACCCGGGCGACACCGGCTTCAAAGTATGGAACACCCGCTACGCCAAGATCGGCGTAGGCATCTGCTGGGATCAGTGGTTCCCCGAATGCGCGCGCAGCATGGCGCTGCTCGGCGCGGAAATCCTCTTCTACCCGACCGCCATCGGTACCGAACCGCACGACCCGAGCATCAGCTCGCGCGACCATTGGCAGCGAGTGCAGCAGGGCCATGCCGGCGCCAACCTGATGCCGCTGATCGCCAGCAACCGCATCGGCCGCGAAGACCAGGGCGATTACCACATCAACTTCTACGGTTC
>CAMPJN010000016.1 GCA_946886875.1 uncultured Pseudomonas sp. | reverse complement strand
CGGTGGATGTCGGCGTGCTGCTGTCCGGCGGGGTCGATTCGAGCATGCTGGTCGGTCTGCTGCGCGAAGCCGGGGTGGAAAATCTGTCGACCTTCTCCATTGGCTTCCAGGATGCCGGCGGCGAACGTGGCGACGAGTTCCAGTATTCCGATCTGATCGCCGAGCGTTTCAATACCCGCCACCACCAGTTACGCATCGGCGAGCACGAGATTATCGAGCAGTTGCCGGCGGCCTTTGGCGCCATGAGCGAGCCGATGGTCAGCCACGACTGCATCGCCTTCTACCTGCTGTCGCGCGAAGTGGCCAAGCACTGCAAGGTGGTGCAGAGCGGCCAGGGCGCCGACGAGCTGTTCGCCGGCTACCACTGGTACCCGTTGGTGGATGGCGCCGAGGATGCCTTCGGCGCTTATCGCCAGGCGTTCTTCGACCGCGACTACGAGGAATACGCGGCCTGTGTGCAGCCGGCCTGGCTGACCGGCGATGTCGCCGGCGACTTCGTTCGCGAGCACTTCGCCCAGCCCGGCGCGACGGCCGCCGTGGATAAGGCCTTGCGCCTGGACAGCACGGTGATGCTGGTCGACGATCCGGTCAAACGGGTCGACAACATGACCATGGCCTGGGGCCTGGAGGCGCGCACGCCGTTCCTCGACTACCGCCTGGCGGAACTCTCGGCGCGCATTCCCGGTCGCTTCAAGTTACCGGATGGCGGCAAGCACGTGCTCAAGGAAGCGGCGCGCCAGGTGATACCAGCGGCGGTGATCGATCGCCCCAAAGGTTACTTTCCGGTGCCCGGCCTAAAGCATCTGCAAGGCGCGACCCTCGACTGGGTGCGCGATCTGCTGACCGACCCGAGCCAGGATCGCGGCCTGTTCAACCCGGCCATGCTCGACCGCCTGCTCAGCGATCCGCATGGCCAGCTGACGCCGTTGCGCGGTTCCAAGCTGTGGCAAATGGCGGCGCTCAACCTATGGTTAAACGAGCAAGGGCTCTGACCTCAGTCTGTAGCCCGACTGCAATCCGAGGATGCCAACCGACTCTTCAGCCCCGGCACTATCCGGGGCACATCGCATAAGCAAAGGACGTACTCCAATGCGCGCTACTGCCCTCAGTCAACGCCTACTACGCGGCCAACCGCCCTCCTATGAACGTCTGCAAGCACGCTTTGCCGAGGAACACGGCAGCGAGCTGGGCCAACCCAAGATGGTGCACTGCGGCTGGGGTCGACTGCTGATCGGCCATACCTACCCGGACGCCAGCCAACTGGCCGCGGACCTGCTCAACGAGCAAGCCGGCGAACGCGATATCGCGCTTTATGTCGCCGCGCCCCAGCAAGTGCTGGCGCAGGCCCCGCAGCAACTATTCCTCGACCCTTCCGACACCCTGCGCCTGTGGTTCAGCGACTACCGCCCGGCGCAATGCGTGTTTCGCGGCTACAGTATCCGCCGTGCGCAGAACGCCGAGGACTGGCAGGCGATCAATTGCCTGTATCAGATGCGCGGCATGCTGCCGATCGACCCGGACAAACTCACTCCGCGCCACCTCGGCGGCCCGGTGTATTGGCTGGCCGAGGATGAAGAGAGCGGCACGGTGATCGGCAGCGTCATGGGCCTCGACCATCACAAGGCCTACAAAGACCCGGAAAACGGCAGCAGCCTCTGGTGCCTGGCGGTCGACCCGCGCTGCACGCGCCCCGGCGTCGGCGAAGTGCTGGTGCGCCACCTTATCGAACACTTTATGAGCCGTGGCCTGAGCTACCTGGATCTGTCGGTACTGCACGACAACGGCCAGGCCAAGAAGCTCTACGCCAAGCTGGGTTTCCGCGAGTTGCAGACTTTCAGCATCAAGCGCAAGAACGGCATCAACCAGACCCTGTTCCTCGGCCCCGGCCCGCACACCGAGATGAACCCCTACGCGCGGATCATCGTCGACGAAGCGCTGCGCCGCGGCATCGAAGTACAGGTCGACGACTCCGAAGCCGGTCTATTCACCCTGAGCCAGGGCGGCCGGCGGATTCGTTGCCGCGAATCGCTGACCGACCTGACCAGTGCGGTGAGCATGACCCTGTGCCAGGACAAGCGCCTGACCCATCGCACCCTGGCCCGCGCCGGCCTGCGCCTGCCCGCCCAGCGCCTGGCCGGCAGCGCCGAGGAGAACGCCGCGTTCCTCGCCGAGCACGGCAGCCTGGTGGTCAAGCCGGTGGACGGCGAGCAAGGCCAGGGCGTCGCGGTCGACCTGCGCAGCCCGGCCGAGGTGCAAGCGGCGATAGAACGCGCCCAGCCTTTCGACAGCCGGGTGCTGCTGGAGAGCTTTCACCCGGGCCTCGACCTACGCATCCTGGTGATCGGCTTCGAAGTGGTCGCCGCCGCCATCCGTCGCCCGGCTGAAGTGGTCGGCGACGGCCAGCACAGCATCGGCGAACTGATCGACGCCCAGAGCCGCCGCCGCCAGGCCGCCACCGACGGCGAAAGCCGCATCCCCAAGGACGCCGAAACCTTGCGTACGCTACATGCGGCCGGGGTCGACTACGCCAGCATCCTGCCCCAAGGCCAACGCCTGGCGGTGCGCAAGACCGCCAACCTGCACACCGGCGGCTGCCTTGAGGATGTCACCGATATCCTTCACCCGACCCTCGCCGACGCCGCGGTAAAAGCCGCCCGCGCCCTGGATATCCCGGTGGTCGGCCTCGACCTGCTGGTGCCAGCCGCCGATCAGGCCGATTACGTGTTTATCGAAGCCAACGAACGCGCCGGCCTGGCCAACCATCAACCACAACCGACCGCCGAGCGTTTTATCGACCTGTTGTTTCCGCTCAGCCAGGTCGGCTGATGCGCGACGACAATCGTGGGCGGGCCAACCGCCCGCTGTAGGAGCAAGGGGGACACCTGAGTCTTGCTGGCGATTGGCCGACGCGACCTGAGCGCGCCCCGTAGCCCGGATGCAATCCGGGAAAATTCTGGCGAGCACCCCGGGTTTCATTCGGGCTACAGGCGATCGCCAGCAAGCTGGCTCCTACCCTAAAAGAAAAAATTTCCATCTTTGCTGTACCAAGGAGACGCTGATGCAACACCTTCCCGAACCTGATCTCGAGTACCTGCAAAAGGTGCTGCTGGAAATGCTCGCCATTCCCAGCCCCACTGGCTTTACCGACACCATAGTGCGCTACGTCGCCGAACGCCTCGAGGAAATCGGCATTCCCTTCGAGATGACCCGGCGCGGCACCATTCGCGGCACCTTGAAGGGCAAGCAAAGCAGCCCCGACCGCGCCGTTTCGGCGCACCTGGATACCATAGGCGCAATAGTGCGCACGCTGCAGGACAATGGTCGCCTGGGCCTGGCGCCAGTTGGCTGCTGGTCGAGTCGTTTTGCCGAGGGTAGCCGGGTCAGCGTGTTCACCGATCACGGAGTGATTCGCGGCAGCGTGTTGCCGTTGATGGCCTCAGGCCATGCCTTCAACACCGCGGTCGATCAGTTGCCGATCAGTTGGGATCACGTCGAGCTGCGCCTGGACGCCTACAGCGCCACTCGCGCAGATAGCGAATCCCTGGGCGTCTCGGTCGGTGATTTCGTCGCCTTCGATCCCTTGCCGGAATTCACCGAAAGCGGCCATATCAGCGCCCGCCATCTCGACGACAAAGCCGGCGTGGCGGCGCTGCTGGCATCGCTCAAGGCAATCGTCGAAAGCGGCATAGAGCCGGAAATCGATTGCCATCCGCTGTTCACCATTACCGAAGAGACCGGCTCCGGCGCGGCCGCGGCCTTACCCTGGGACGTCAGCGAGTTCGTCGGTATCGACATCGCACCTGTGGCGCCCGGCCAGCAATCCAGCGAGCATGCGGTCAGCGTGGCCATGCAGGATTCCGGCGGTCCCTACGACTATCACCTGTCGCGCCAACTGCTGCGACTGGCCGGCGAGAACGAGATTCCGGTACGCCGCGATCTGTTCCGCTATTACCACAGCGATGCCCAGTCGGCGATCACCGCCGGGCACGACATTCGTATCGCCCTGCTGGCCTTCGGCTGTGATGCCACCCATGGCTACGAACGCACCCATATCGACAGCCTGGCCGCCCTCAGCCGCTTGCTCAGTGCCTACCTGCTCAGCCCGCCGGTGTTCGCCAGCGATGCCCAGCCGGCGCAAGGCTCGCTGGAACGGTTCAGCCATCAGATCGAGCACGACGCACAGATGGAAAGCGATACCCGGGTTCCCACCGTCGACAGCCTGCTCGGCCATCGCGATCAGGACTCTTGATGGGCGTCACGCATCCGGGCAAAGTGGCAGGCATGAATGCCAAGCGTTGCGCAGTTCCTTATGCAGCCAACGGGCAATTAAAGGAGGCCGCGCGAAATCAGCGTAGTATTCAGCCGCCTGATCACGATAATGGGGTTCGCGGATGCCGCGTATATGCCTGGCGGTGCTATTGCTCTGGCTGTGCAGCCCGGCGTGGGCCTTGTCGCCGGCTGAGCTGGATCGGCAGGATTTACGCATTTCTCTGGGGCCTTTCCTGGGCTACCTGCAAGACACCGAGGGCAATCTGACCCCCGAGCAGGTCAGCACCCTACCCGACGAGCGCTTCATCGCGCTGCGTGGCGACCACGTCAACCTCGGCAAGAACGCATCACCCTGGTGGTTCAAAGTGCGCCTGAACAACCAGCTGGCGCAGACCCTGTCCGGCTACCTGGAAGTCAATTACCCACTGCTCGACCATGTCCAGGTTTACCTGGCGCCGCCCTCCGGCCAATGGCAGCAGCAAGAAAGCGGCGATCGCTACGCCTTCGCCCAGCGCCCGGTGCAGGTGCGCAATTTCTGGTTCCCGCTCGATCTGCCCGTGGGCGAGAGCACCTTGCTGGTGCGCGTGGAAACCACCAGCACGATTTTCCTGCCGTTGTTCTTCAGCAGCTACACCGCCAGCGCGGCGGTGCAGGAAAATCTTATGGGCATCAACGGCGCCTTCTACGGCGTGGTTTTCGCGATGTTCTGCTACAACCTGTTCCTGTTCCTATCGCTGCGCGAACCCGCCTATTTCTGGTACCTGCTGTACAACCTTAATATCGGCCTGTTCGCGGCCAGTTTCGACGGCATGTTGTTCAAATTACTGCCCGAACACGTCGGCCTGCAGTCGGTGAGCATCTATATCCTGATGTATATCCACTGCCTCACGGCCACCCAGTTCAGCCGCTATTTTCTGCACACCCGGCAACATTTCCCACGTCTCGACCTGGGCCTGCGCGGCTTTATGCTGCTGGTCGGCGCCTGCCTGATATCGGTGCCGCTGATCGGCCTGCAGGCCTGGAACATTCTCGCCAGCCTGACGGTGCTGGCGGTTTCCCTGGTCCTGCTGGTCAGTGGCGCCTATGTCTGGCGCAAGGGGCTGCGCTATGGCTCTTACTACATCATCGCCTGGGGCATTTTGCTGGTCTCGTTCATCATCGCCACTTCGGGTTCCCTGGGTGTCGAACTGTTCGGCCTGTATGGGGCGGCGGTGGTGAAGATCGGCGTAACCATCGAACTGATCATGTTGTCCATAGGCTTGGCGGACCGTATCAACCTGCTCAAGGAAGAAGGCTTCCAGTCGCGCCGCGCCGCCGAGCAGGCGGAAATCGAGAACCAGGCCAAAGGCCGTTTTCTGGCCAAGATGAGCCATGAAATCCGTACGCCGCTCAATGGCGTACTGGGCATGCTGCAACTGCTCAAAGAAACCCCGTTGGATCGCAGCCAACGCTTCTACGTCGACACTATTTCCAGCTCCGGTAGCTCACTTATGGCCGTCATCAACGACATTCTCGACTACGCGCGTATCGAATCCGGCAAGCTCAGCCTGGAACATATCGACTTCGATCTGGAAGAGCTGGTCTCCGATACCCTCAGCCTGTTTACCGGCCAAGCCCTGGACAAGCGCCTGCGCCTCTACGTCAGCCTCGACGCGGGGGTGCCACGGCGCATCCTGGGCGACCCCACACGGCTTAAGCAGGTGCTGATGAATTTGCTGAGCAATGCCCTGAAATTTACCGGCGAAGGCTATGTATCGGTGAACGTCAGCCGCCGCAACGACTCCCAGGGCGGGCCGCGCCTGGCGTTCGCCATCAGCGACAGCGGCATCGGTATCGATGATCAAGGCCAAAGCCAGCTGTTCGAATCCTTCGCCCAGGTAGACTCCAGCACCACCCGCCGTTATGGCGGCAGCGGCCTGGGTCTGGCCATCAGCAAGGAGCTGGTGGAAATGATGGGCGGTAGCATCGAAGTACAAAGTACGCCTGGGCAAGGTACGCGTTTCACCTTCCATATTCCGCTGAGCAACGCTATCGAAGAGACCGACCCGCTGGGCGAGTTGCTGCGCGGCAAAACGGCCCTGCTCGGTTCCCTAGATAGCCAGGGCCTGGACGCCCTGAGCCGGATACTCGGCCGCTGGGGCATGCGCACCGAGCGCTGCCTGCGCCCGGAACGCCTGCATGAGTACCTGGAAGATTTCATCACGCCGCCGCTGCTGGTGCTGATGGCGCCATGGCCCGGCAGCATCCAGCACTGGCTCGATTCGCTGCGTCCAAAGATCCAACCTGGGCAACGGGTGTTGCTCCTGTGCGCTCCCGAGCAGTGCCAGACAGTGTTGTCGAGCGAAGGCATGCGAGTGCTCGGCCTACCGCAGCCCCTGGCGATTACCGCCTTGCGCCAGGCCCTCAACGACCTTTACGAACAACCGCCCAGCGAACACCAAAGCCCTGCCCGGGAGATGCACTGCGACAGCGAAGACGCGCCGTGCATTCTTGTCGCCGAAGACAACCCGATAAACCAGATGGTGGTGCAAGGCTTCTTGAAAAAACGCGGCTACAGCGTGCGCCTGGTAACCAACGGCCTGGCGGCGGTGCGCGAATACCAGCGCGAACCGGCGGCGATTCAGCTGATTCTGATGGATTGCGAAATGCCGGAAATGGACGGTTTCGAAGCCACTCGGCAAATCCGTCGCTTGGAGCGCCAGCAGGGCCTGCCGGCCGTGCCCATCATCGCCCTGACCGCGCATATTCTCGATGAGCACCGCCAACACGGTATTTCGGTCGGCATGGACGACTTTCTCGGCAAACCGCTGGACAGCGCGAAGCTGTATAGCACCCTGGAGAGTTATCTGTATAAACCGGCGCACCACAGTTGAGCGTGGCCAGTACGCCCAAGGCGCGTTAGCAGGCCGTTGAAAAACGTAGGCGACGACTGCATGGATGCAGGAGGTAGAGCGAAGCAGGAAGCCCGAGCCGAGGCAGGCAAGACAATACCGATGGCGGCCCCGCAAGCGGCTTGCCGAGCCTGTTTTTAACGCCCATCTCTTTAATCAAAAGGGCCAACGTAGGTAGTTTTTCAACGACCTGTTAGCATCGCCACTGTGTTCTGGAGTATGACGCCGTGCTGATCCCCGCCAACCTGTTGGAAGCCGACACCCTGACCCGCCTGATCGAAGACTTCGTCACCCGCGAAGGCACCGACAACGGCGACGAAACCCCGCTGGAAACCCGCGTGCAACGGGTACGTAAAGCGCTCGATAAAGGCGAAGCGGTAATCGTATTCGACCCCGAGAGCCAGCAATGCCAGCTCGCGCTGAAACGCGACGTGCCCAAGGAATGGCTGACGGCTCTGTAACGCACATGCCGCTCTTGTAGCCTGGATGAAATCCGGGAAAACAGACACTGGCAATACCTCTTCCACCATCGCTGTTAGCCCGCAGCCCGGGTGAACCCCGGGGCAATCACCTTCCTAGCCACGCCCCCCGCCCTCGCGCTCCCAGGCGCAGCGCACCCGCAGCTCGCCTTCCTGAGGGCTGTGCAGGCCGTTATCCGATTCCCAGCGAAAGGTGTGGGTGCCGTTCAGTTCGGTCTCCAGGTGCACCACGGCGCTGGTCCAGTACAGCCGTTTGAGCAACGCTTCGAACTGCACGACCCAGAGGCTCCACTCGTACTCGACGGAACGGTAGCTGGCGCCGAAATGAATCACCTGGGTCTGGTACAAACCAGCGCTTGGCTGCAGGCAGGAGGCGAACATCTCACGCCCGAGAAACGACCAGGCATCGCCCGCCGGCAGCTCGGCGAGCACCTGACTGTTGATCTGGCGACGCAAACGACTTTCCGCCGAACTCTCCGACGGCCAGTCGCGGATACAGCCATAGACAATGGATTCGGACTCCACACGGGCACTCCAGCAAATCAAGGCTGCCTTCTATCACAGCGTTGGCATGCAAGAAAGGAACTGCTGCGAACTTTGTCTATTTCAGCTCCGCGACTATGCCCGACGCGGGCCACGGCGCATCAACCAGGCCAGCACGGTCATCAGCAGCGCCAGGCCGGTCAGCACCATAAAGGGCAGTTGATAGTTGCCCGACAGATCGCGCGCCAGCCCGCTGAGTATCGGTGTCAAGCAGGCCAGGCAGTAACCCAGACAGAGCATCATCGCGGTCCAGCGACTGACCGCCAACGGCGACCCCGCCTCGTACAACGGCAACACCAGGGACAATGCGAAGGAACCGCCCAAGCTGAAACCGATGCTCACCGCCCACACCTCCGGCAACAGCGTCGGCGCGAAGGT
The DNA here is from genome assembly GCA_946886875.1 of uncultured Pseudomonas sp. The sequence continues at coordinate 14,584 of CAMPJN010000016.1, read as the reverse complement.
GATCATCGCCAGGCTGAGACTGGACAACAGGCCGCATGCCAGCAGCAAGGCGTAGCGATTCTGGAAGCGCTGCGCCAGCCAAGGCAGCAGGAAGGCACTCGGCAACCCCATCAGCATCGACAGGCTGAACAAAGTGTTGCTGTGCAGCAGACTCAGCCCCGCTTCGTGATATCGCGCCACCGACCAGGTCGCCAGGGCATAGAACAACCCGGCCTGAACGGCGAAGAAACAGCTGATCAGCCAGGCCCGGGGCCGCCGCCAAGGCAAGCCGCCGCTGCTCTGGGCAAGATCTTCCGATTCGATCCGGTTCGGCAGCCGCCACCACAGCGCCAAGCCCAGCAGCGCAGGCAGCGCCCAGGACACCAGCCCCAGCGACCAATCGTCGCCGAGCGAGCGGGTAATGGGTACCGTCAGTACCGCACCGCCCGCGCCGCCTATGGCCATACCCAAGGAATACCAACCGACCACCCTGCCCATCTGCGCGGCGAAGTAGCGTTTGATGAACCCGGACAGCAGCGGTCCGGCCACCGCGATAGCCGCACCCAGCAGAACCGCGCTGCCGATCAGCAATGCACTCATTTGCCCGAACAGACGCAGCAACAACGCCAGGGCGATCACCCCCAGACACAGAGCGATGGTACGCTCCAGACCAAAGCGCACGGCCAAACGCGGCGCGAACGGCGCCAACAACCCCATGCACAGCACCGGTAGCGCCGTGGTCAGGCTGATCAGCGTGCGACTCAGGAATAACTCTTCGGCAATCCGTTCGATCAACGGCGCCAGCGAGGTGATGCCGGGCCGCAAGTTGATCGCGGCCAGCACCAGGGCCAGCAACAGCATGACTTTAGGAGCCTGTCGGACTTGACGCTGTTCTACTGCGGAAAAGCCGGACTTGGTCATTTTTGCTGCTTTCCCTCGTTAAATAGCCAGCTATTCGCCTCGGAAAAGCAACAAAACTGCCTCAACCCGGACTTTCCCTCGCTACGAACGGTTAAGTCCAACAGGCTCCTAGAGGCAGGTTTCACAGTAATACCAACGACATGGCAGCCAGGCGGGCAGGATCAGCAACCCTAACGCCGGGCCGATCAGCGAACAAGACCGAGGGCGGAAAAACTGACCTCCCGGACAGATAAACTATTCCGGCTTGGGCTTGCGCATGCGATCGGCCATGGCGGTCATTTCGTCGTACAGCGCCTGTGGGTTCTGCTGCTTCAGCGCCCAAGCCGCGCGCCCCTGTTCGTGGGGCAGAATCATGAACTCGCCCTTGGCGATTTCTTCGTAGATGTACTGGGCGATATCTGCCGCGCTGATCGGCGAATTTTCCAGCAGCTTGCCGACCTGGGCTTTCATGGCCGGTGTCGGACCGCGGAAGGAATCGAGCAGATTGGTCTGGAAGAACGACGGGCATACCACATGCACACCGATTTCCTGCATCTTCAGCTCGGCCAGCAGGCTTTCCGACAATGCCACCACACCGGCCTTGGCCACGTTGTAATTGCTCATCGCCGGGCCTTGCATCAGCGCGGCCATGGACGCGACGTTGACGATCTTGCCCTTGCTGCGCTCAAGCAACGGCAGGAACGCCTTGCAGCCCTTGACCACCCCCATCAGGTTGATCGATATCTGCCATTCCCAGTCTTCCAGCGACAGGTCGGCGAAGAAGCCTCCCGCCGCAACACCGGCGTTATTGACGATGATATCGATGCCGCCGAACTTCTCTTCGCAAGCCTGGGCCAACGCCGTCAACTGGCTGTAATCGCGCACATCGCAACGCATGGTGAAACCATCACCGCCAGCGGCGCGAACCAATTTCAAGGTTTCCGCCAAGCCCGGCTCGCTGACATCGGAGAGCGCTAAACGCCAACCCTCGCGTGCCCAGCGCAGCGCGATTTCGCGGCCCAAACCCGAGCCAGCGCCAGTGATCATCATGCGATTTTGCATAGGGAAGTCGCCTTTGAGTGCAGTAGTAGATGGGCCCAGTGTAGCCAAGGAATTCACCCATTCCCCATATCATCACTTTCCTGAATGATCGGTTAGCATTGAGCGCAAAGCCATCTGCAATATGCCAACGGGCGCCTGGGGAAACCTTGCCCTAAAACGCACCTAATGCTTCTTTCGCAGCAGCACCCAGCTGTAAACCAGGCCGTTGAGCAACAGCACCGAAGCTCCGAGTACGAGCTGAGTCTGCGGAGTCAGGCCGGCGGGATAAATCACCGGCATCAGGTAATGGGCGATGAAACCGCCGTCATAACCGACCTTCCCGGCAGCCTCGCGCAAGGAGTTTTCAAGCGGCGTTAACGGGCACTGCAGATGCATCAACTCCACCGTTGCCCCCCATAGGGCAGCGGGCAGGTGTAACCAAGCCAAGCATGGCCAACGCAACACCAGCAAACCACCAAGGAGCACAAAGGCGATAAACAGCAGATGAATCAACAACACCGCATCCGCAGCCCAATCCCACAGCATCGTGCCCTCCTCCGTTTCTTTCATCGCCGGGCCATGGGCGCTGTCGGTCGGTAGGCGAACCCTGGCCGCTCAACAACGTCTAAAAACCACAGGCCCCAGGGTTTGTTGACCTTTATCAGGTCCAGTCGGTTGCGCGGTAACGCAGCTCGCTACGAAACATCCCCGAAAGGAGACGTCGTATGTCCCAAGCAGAGATAACCTTACCCAGACCAGTGCTGGAAGCCATGCAACGCGGCCACCATGAAGACGCCGTCAGGATGCTCAGCCTCAACCACGGCATCACTCAGGCAGAGGCCAAGGAGCAACTTGCGCTCTATCTCGAACAGCATCCGCCCATCCGCATGCGCGGCGCCGGTATCGTCGGACTGAACAGAACCAACGGACTGATCTGGCTGGGGTTGATCGTTCTGATGGCCGCGGTCTATGCGGTCTATATGATTCTGGCTGGCTAGCAACGATACGTAGAGCCGACCTCTCAGCACTGCGGAAACAAAAAAGGCCGGTTAAAAAACCGGCCCCTCACTCAACATGACAACGTCAATTCACGCTCAATCTATCGCGGTTCTTCTCCAAGATGGCCGCCCCGATACCTTTCACTTCAAGTAACTCATCGACCGATGCAAACTTACCATGCTCCTCGCGATGGGCCACGATGGCCTCCGCTCTGACCTGGCCAACTCCTAACAACTCACGCTGCAGCGTGGCGACATCGGCGGAATTGAGATCGACTTGAGCAACCGCGGCAACCTGAACCTCCTCGGCTGGGCTGGTTGGCTTTGAAGACACCTCAGCGGCCGCAACGGCTAACGACGCAGAGGCAAACAGCGCGAATAACAGAGAACAGAGTCGTGGTTTAAACATGTTGTGAGTCCTTCCGTGAGTTTGTTCAATAACGTGGGACATCCCGCTCCACGCTTTTCAAACTAGCCGCTGTCCTCACCCTGTCAACTGTTCAAGGGAACTTTTTCAAAAATTTCTCATCGCTATGTCCCCACCCGCACCTGAGCCGGGCGCTGCAGCGGCGCTACTGTTGCAAATGCCCGTAAAGCTTGGCGTATAAGCCACCGTCAGCGATCAATTGCTGGTGCCCGCCGTCCTCGGCGACGCTACCGCCATCGAACACCAGCACCCGATCCGCCTGCTTCACTGCCGACAAGCGGTGGGCAATGATCAGCGTGGTGCGCCCGCGCAGGAACTGGTTGAGCGCCTGATGCAGGGCATATTCAGTGGCTGCATCAAGGGCCGAGGTGGCCTCGTCGAGAATCACCACTTTGGGCTCGGCCAGGACCATGCGGGCAATCGCCAGACGCTGGCGCTGACCGCCGGACAGACGCACCCCTGAACGCCCCACCATGCTGTCCAGACGCTGCGGCAACATGCGAATGGTATCGGCCAACTGGGCGATCTCCAGGGCGCGCCAACAGGCGTCGTCGCTGCGCTCGCGGCCCATGCACAGGTTGGCACGCACTGTATCGTTGAATAGCGCAGGGTGTTGCAGGACCACCGCGACGTTCTCGCGCACCGTATCCAGGCCGATCTCCTGCTGGCTGCTGCCGCCGAAACGAATGGTACCGGCCTGGGCGCTGTAGAGGCCGAGCAGCAACTGCACCAGGGTGCTCTTGCCGCCGCCACTGGCGCCGACGATGGCGACTTTCTCGCCCGGCGCGATGCTCAGGTTGAGCTGATTGAGCACCGGCTCGTCGTTGTAGGCGAAAGTCAGGCCGCTGACTTCGATGCCCACCGTATCTCGCCCCTTGAACGGATCTACACGCGCCGGGTATTGCGGCTCGTCGCTGCGGCTGAGCAGCTGATTGATCCGCGTCAGCGCGCCACCGGCGGCATAGAAGGCGTATTGCAGGCTGAGCAGCTGTTCGACCGGGCCAATCATGAACCACAGGTAGCTGAATACCGCGAGCATCTGGCCGATCGACAGGTCGGAGAACAATACCGTGATCATCGCCGCGGCGCGGAATACGTCGATGCCGAACTGGAACAGCAAGCCGCTGGCGCGATTCGACGCATCGGTTTTCCACTGCGAGGCCACTGCGTGGTCGCGTACCTCGCGAGCCCGGCCGCCGAGACGCCCGAGAAAGTAGCCCTGACGGTTGCCCGCACGGATTTCCTGGATGGCTTCGAGGGTTTCGGTCAATGCCTGGGTAAAGCTCGAAGTGCTGTCGTTTTCAAGCTTCTTCAGGTGTTTGACCCGCTTGCCCAGCAGCACTGTTGCGTAGATCACCAGCGGGTTGAACAGCAGGATCAGCAGCGCCAGCTGCCAATGCATCCAGATCAGGATCGCCGAAGTGCCGGCCAGGGTCAGCATCGCCACCAGAAAGCGGCTCAAGGTCTCGCCGACGAATTTGTCCAGCGTTTCCAGGTCGGTGACCAGATGAGTAGTTACTGTACCGCCGCCGAGGCTTTCGTATTCGCTGAGGGAAATACGTTTGAGCCGCTCGATCAAACGGAGGCGGATGCGGTAGACGATATCCTTGGACAGGTGGGCGAACTGGCGCGCCTGCAGCACGTTGAAGATCAACGCCGAGCCGCGCAGCAGCAAAGTCAGCACCAGCATAAGACCGATATAGCCGACCGAAGTCTGCCAGGCGCCGGGGAGGAAGTTGTCCATCACCTTGAGCGCTGCATCGCCGTCGTGCAGCAGCACTTCGTCGACCAGCAGCGGCAACAGCAAAGGGATAGGCACACTGCACAAGGTGGCCAGAACGGCCACCAGATTCGCCAGGATCAGCGCTTTTTTATGGTGCAACGCGAGCCGACGAACTTCTGCCCAGCTCAAGCGATCAGGCATGGGCACCACGCTCCAGCCAGCGCGCGAGCAACGGTTGCAGCACCTCGAGAGGCTGATAGCCGTTGGTCAGCAGGGCCATTTGCCCGTCGCGCTCGGCCAGCAAGGTGGGGAAACCGGCGATGCCCAGATCCTGCGCCCAGCTGAAATCGGCGACGGTGGCCGCACGCTGCTCGGCGCTGTCGAAGGCTTCGGCAAACACAATGCGCGGGATGCCGGCGCGCTCGGCCAGTTCGACCAGCACACTGGCGCGGGTCACATCCACAGCCTCGGCGTAAAACGCCCGCTGGATCAACTTGGTCAACGGCCAGGCGCTCTGCGGGTCGAGATTGCGCGCGGTCACCACCGCCCGGCAGGCCGGCTCGGTGTCGTAGACCATGCCCACGGGCAAGCCATCGGCGAAATTGAACAACTGCCCGGTACTGGCGTTGACCGCCTGCCAGTAGCCCAGGTAGCGCACCCGCGACGCCGGATCGATGGCCACGCTGTCACGGCGTAAGCCGCCCAACACCAGGTCCAGGCCGACGCCTGCGGCGGCCGCCTGCTCGGCGAGGGCCTCCAGCACCGGTGCAAAACCCCAGCACCAGGAACACATCGGGTCCATCACGTAGAGCAAGCGCGCTTGCATAGTCAGCCCTCAGCCGTTCGACGCGGATTGTAACCAAGCGGGTGAGGCATGTTGCGCGCCTTGGCCAGCTCGATCTGCTTCTGCCGTTCGCGGGCGCCGGCGCGGGTCTTCTCCGGCAGCGAGTCCCAGCAATGCGGGCAACTGACGCCCGGGGTGTAGAACTCGGAGTGACGATCCGCCACTGAAACCGGGGTGCGGCAGGCGTGGCATTGGTCGTAATCGCCTTCGGTAAGATCGTGACGCACCGTCACTCGATTATCGAAGACGAAGCAGTCGCCCTGCCACTTGGTCTGTTCTTGGGGCACTTCTTCGAGGTATTTGAGAATGCCGCCTTTGAGGTGGAAGACCTCCTCGAAACCTGCACCGAGCATATAGCTGGAAGCCTTCTCGCAGCGAATGCCGCCGGTGCAGAACATCGCCACCTTCTTGTGCTTGGCCGGATCGAAGTGCGCCTTGATGTAGTCGGGAAACTCGCGGAACGACTTGGTCTGCGGATCGACTGCGCCTTCGAAGGTGCCGATGGCGACTTCGTAGTCGTTGCGCGTGTCGATCAGCAGCACTTCGGGATCGTCGAGTAGTGCGTTCCAGTCCTTGGGCTCGACATACTTGCCGACCTGCTGATTGGGATCGACCCCGGGCACACCCAAGGTGACGATCTCTTTCTTCAATTTGACCTTGGTGCGGTAGAACGGCTGCTCATCGCAATACGACTCTTTATGGTCGATATCGGCCAGACGTGGGTCCAGGGCGAACCAGGCGAGCAGCCCGTCGATGCCCGCGCGGCTGCCGGATACGGTGCCGTTGATGCCTTCTTCGGCGAGCAACAAGGTGCCTTTGATGCCGTGCTCCAGCATGGCTTGCAGCAGGGGTTCGCGCAGCGCCTGGTAGTCCGTCAGGGTGACGAACTTGTACAGCGCCGCCACAACGATCTTATCGGTCATGGGGTGTCCTTCAGTAGTCGCCCACGTAAAGGGCGGACTGGGCATTGAAAAAAGCGCGCCGGCCCAGGAGCCGGCGGGTAGCGCAGTTTACGTTTGTTCAGGCTGCAGGTGTAGGGGCGGATTGTCTCAGCCCAGTGCGCTGCCGCCTTTGCAGGTCGGCGACGCCGGGGCCGCGCCACTTTGCGCCCACTCTTCGGGGGTGTAGGTGTGCAGCGCCAGAGCGTGTATCTGGCTCATCAGTTCGCCCAGACATGCGTAGGCACGCTGATGACGCTTGACCGAGTTGAGCCCGGCGAACTGCGGACTGACGATCACTGCCTTGTAATGGGTTTCAGTGCCACGGCTGTGCATATGGCTTTCGTCCAGCACCTCGAGGTGCTCGGGCTGCAGCGCGGCGAACGCGCCCTGCAGTTGCGCAAGTTTCGACATCGGTGTCACTCCGGTTACGGCTGCTTCACGCCCAGCTCGTCATTCATATCCGCCAATAATTTATTCACTTCAGGCACCGCTTTTTCCAGCTTGTTTTGCGTCAATTGTGCAGATTGCGCGGTCAAGGCGGGCATTTTCAGAAGCACTTTCTGGCCCACCGGCGACTCATAAAACGCGATCAGATCCTTCAATTCCTGCTCATTGAAATGGCTGGTGTAGAGCTTGACCATGTCCGGCTTGATCTTGTCCCAGCCGACCGCATTGTCCAGTGCGACATTGGCCTTGGCCTGGTAACTCTCCAACAGGGCCTGCTTGCTTTTCGGCGCCTGACTCTCGGCAAAACGCTGGGCGAACATCTGCTGCACCTGGGCATACACAGGCACTGCCAATTTGTCCGCGCGGGCCAGATGCAGGAAGCGTTCTGCGTCGGCGGCATGGCTGTTGGCATCGGCCAGCACCTGGGTACTGCAGCTGAGCAGGACAGCGGCACCAATGCCAATAAAACGGGGGCCAATAAAACGGGGCATTCGCAACTCCAGGAGAAAGGGGTGAGTAGGTACGACCTCAGGGCCGAGCATTTTGTGCCCTACCCTTGCAGTACTCAAGCGCGCATTACCGTGTGCGAGGTCACATTTTTACTGGCTACTGGCGCACTGCCTGTTAAAAGAACAAAATGCCAGCACTTGTTCTAGGCTATATCAGTGGTCAAGCTCTTTGGCCTATGCCTGTCAACCCCCTACATCCTGCATGCCGCCCAGCCCATGCAGCACACACATGGACGTGTCCGATGACCAGCTTTCCTTATCCTCAGCAGGCCCAATCGATTGCACTCTGCGATGCCCAGGGTGGGCTCAATCCAGAGGCCATCGGCTGGTCCAGCCGGCCGCGAGTGAACTGTGTGTTACCCAGTACCTGGGGCCGACGCAAACGCTGGAATCATTGGTGCATCGTCACCCCGCACTGGATGCTCGCCCTGACCCAGGCCGACCTCGATTATGTGGGCTATGGCGCGGTGTATTTCCTCGACCTGAGCACCGGCGAATCGGTTGCCCATAGCCAGCAGCGTTTGCTGGCCCGCGGCTGCGGGTTGCCGGACATGCCCGAACACAGCCATGAATTCGAGCATCCGCGCCTGCAATTTCGCATTGCCGAATATCCGGGGCGCGCGCGTATAACAGTCGCGGTGCCGGCGATCGGCTGCGAAGTCATGCAAGTCACCCTGGATATCCAGCGCCCAGTGCACATGGATTCGGTCAATCTGGTTGCCCCACTTGGCGAGCACGGCTTCCACGCCACCTGCCGACAATTGGGCCTGCCGGTCAGCGGTAGCGTGCAACTGGGCGACCAGCATTACAGCTGCAGTAGCAGCCAAAGCTACGCCGCCCTAGACTTCGGCCGTGGCGTCTGGCCATTGCATAGTCATTGGCTGCGGGCCGCCTTTGCCGCACCCGGCGGTATTGCCGGCAACTTCGGCTCCGGCTGGACCGACCACAGCGGCCTATCGGAAAACGCCTTGTGGTTCGGCGGCGAACTACAGCACCTGGACCAACCCGTGCTGATCGAGCAGGACCAGCAAAAAGCCATGACCCCCTGGCGCCTGAGCAGTACCGATAGCCGGGTCGATTTGACCTTCACCCCACGGCAAATCCATCACATATGCCCCTCGTTCGGCCCCTTGTATACCGATAGGCAGCAGTGGTTCGGTGCATTCTCAGGCGTACTTCGCGGCCCCAAAGGTGAGCGCGTACCGGTCGATTCCGCGCTCGGCTGGATCACCAAGAACCGCTCTCGCTGGTAATACCGAAGCGTTCACGCATCCGCGTGATTGCACCTATCTCCCAGTGGTCATTGAACCAGTGAGCGCCTGCAACAGCCTAAACTGTCGCAAACGCACCAGGAGAATCCGCATGAGCCGCATCGAAACCGACAGTCTCGGCCCGATCGAAGTCCCTGAAAATGCCTATTGGGGCGCACAAACCCAACGCTCGCTGATCAACTTCGCGATTGGCGAACAAAGCATGCCATTGCCGGTCTTGCACGCCCTGGCGCTGATCAAGAAAGCCGCCGCCCGGGTCAACGACCGCATCGGCGACCTGCCCCAGGACATCGCCCGCCTGATCGAACAGGCCGCCGACGAAATACTCGCCGGCCAGCACGACGATCAATTCCCGCTGGTGGTCTGGCAAACCGGCAGCGGCACGCAAAGCAATATGAACGTCAACGAAGTAATCGCCGGGCGCGCCAACGAACTGGCCGGCGGCGGCCGCGGCGGCAAGAACCCGGTGCACCCCAATGATCATGTCAATCGCGCGCAGAGCTCCAACGACTGCTTTCCCACCGCCATGCATATCGCCACGGTTCAAGCGGTACTGCACGACCTGCTACCCGCGGTGGCGGAGCTGCGCGACGGCTTGAGCGAGCAGGCCGAGCGCCATGCCCACTTGCTGAAAACCGGGCGCACGCACCTGATGGATGCCACCCCCATCACCTTTGGCCAGGAGCTGTCGGCCTTCGTCGCCCAACTCGATTACGCCGACCGCGCCATCCGTGCCAGCCTGCCAGCGGTCTGCGAACTGGCCCAGGGTGGTACCGCAGTCGGTACCGGACTCAACGCCCCTCAAGGTTTTGCCGAAGCCATCGCCGCCGAGCTGGCGGCCCTCAGTGGTCTGCCGCTGATCAGCGCGCCGAACAAATTCGCCGCCCTGGCCGGCCACGAGCCGCTGACCAGCCTGTCTGGCGCCTTGAAAACCCTGGCCGTGGCCCTGAGCAAAATCGCCAATGACCTGCGCCTGCTCGGCTCCGGCCCACGCGCCGGCTTTGCCGAAGTACGCCTGCCGGCCAACGAGCCGGGCAGCTCGATCATGCCGGGCAAGGTCAACCCGACCCAATGCGAGGCGCTGTCGATGCTCGCCTGCCAGGTCATGGGCAACGACGTCACCATCGGCTTCGCCGCCAGCCAGGGCCATCTGCAACTCAACGTGTTCAAGCCGGTAATCATCTACAACGTGCTGCAGTCGATTCGACTGTTGGCCGATGGCTGTCGCAACTTCCAGCAGCATTGCATCGCCGGCATGCAGCCCGACGGTCAACAGATGGCCGCGCACCTGGAGCGCGGCCTGATGCTGGTCACTGCACTGAACCCGCATATCGGTTACGACAAAGCCGCGGAAATCGCCAAAAAAGCCTACGCGGAAGGCCTCACCTTGCGCGCCGCCGCCTTGGCCCTCGGCTATCTGACCGACGAGCAATTCGACACCTGGGTACGCCCGGAAACCATGTTAGGAGCGAAGTAAGGATGAGCGAAACGAAAAGCGGCGCGACGCCAATCGAAGGCGACGGCAAGCGCATCCTGATGATTCTCGGCACACCGAAGAACACCAGCCTGTGCAATGCCCTGGGTGAAGCCTATGCCCAAGGCGCACGCGATAAAGGCCATGTGGTACGGCAGCTGAAGCTCGGCGAAATGACTTTCGACCCGATTCTGCGCGGCGGCTACGAACAGAGCCAGGTTCTCGAACCGGACTTGCTCGAAGCCCAGCGGCAGATTCACTGGGCTGAGCACCTGGTATTCGTCTACCCGGTCTGGTGGGGTGGCATTCCCGCTTTGCTCAAGGGCTTCTTCGACCGCACCTTCCTGCCCGGCTTCGCCTTCAAGTACCGCAACCGCTCGCAACTCTGGGACAAACTGCTCAGCGGCCGCACGGCCGACTTGTTGGTGACCATGGACACACCACCCTGGTACTTCCGCTGGATCTACGGCGCACCGGCACACCGGCAGATGACCCGCACCATCCTCGGCTTTAGCGGCATCAAAACCCGTCGCCTGAGCGAATTCGCTCCAGTACGCCCCTCCTCCGAGGAGCAACGGCAAAACTGGCTGCGCCGCGCCGAGAACCTCGGCAGCCGGGCGTAATTGGCAATGGTTGGATCAGGGGTTGCTGGCCAGGTCCGCGCTGAATACCCGCTTGGCATGCAGGTAGCTGCGCTGCCAGTAGGTGTTGCTCAAGCTATCCAGACGCACGGTGCCACCGCTGGACGGCGCATGCACGAAACGCCCTTCGCCGACATAGATACCGGCATGGCTGACCTTACGCCCACCACTGGTGGCGAAAAACAGCAGATCGCCGCTTTGTAGCGCATCGCGCCCCACATTGGGCGCACGCATGCCGATCAATTCGCGGGTCGAACGCGGCAGGCTGATGCCAGCAGCATCGCGATATACGAAACCGATCAAACCGCTGCAATCGAAACCACCGGCCGGGGTATTGCCACCATAGCGATAAGGCGTGCCGACCAGCCCCAAGGCGCGGAACAACACATCTTCGGCGCCGCCGCGGTAACTGCTGGGCGTTTGCACATAGGGTTGGGGGGCTGGAGCCGGTGCCTGCCCCGCGCAGGCGCTGAGCAGCGCGGCGAGTAACAGCAGGGCAATGCGGGTAATGGCGGTCATGGACGAGCGATCCTGAGCCGGGATGCGCTCTACTCTGCCGGCTTGCACATCGCAGTGCAAGCTTTAGGTATGCATGGCAGGTTATTGAAAACTATCGAGATGCGCGGAATGTGCGCTTCGCCGCTAATCCCCGACTCCGCTCAATGGCTCAAGGATGGCGTGCGAGCGGCGATGCTGGGGCCAAGGCCAGGGCTCGTTTGGCTTCGATAAAAGTACGATTCCAGTAACGATCTTCCAGGCTATCGACCCGCACCCCACCGCTGCGGCTGCTGGAGGAATGGATGAACTGATCGTCGCCCAAGTAGATTCCAGCATGGCTGACGCGACCACGACCGTTGGTGCTGAAGAACAGCAGATCGCCCGGCTTGAGCTCGGCACGAGCCACCAGCGGCGCATCGATATTGATCATGTCGCGGGTCGAGCGCGGCAGTTGCATGCCGGCTTCTTCTTTGAACAGGTAGCCGATAAAACCGCTGCAATCGAAACCGGAACTCACCGAACCGCCACCAAAGCGATAGCGCGTGCCAACCAGCGACAGGCCGTGAGACAGGATGCTGTCGGCCAGTTGCGGCAGTTTGTAGGATTTTTCTTCAGTGAAGTCGCCGAGGGCGGATTCTTTGGCTTGTTCATCAAACTCGGCAAGCTCTGTCGAGGAGAACAGGGCGGGCTGGGTTGCCAACTCCGGCTGTGGCGCATGGCTGGCACAGGCGGCCAAAACCAGGATAAGTGCTAGGGGCACGAGGGGTGCAAGGCGTTTGAGCATGGGCACGACCGTGTCGGAAAGCTAAATAAGAGCGGCGACTATGCCTTCCATGACGGTCATTTGCAAATTCTATGGCGTTAGATGTGACGCAGTAGTTGCGGCAAAACATCTAAGGCCCGCCCCTGCAGATGCACATCCACGACATCGCTCAGGTCGGTGCGGGTCGGATTTATTTCCGCAGTAAAGCCGCCGGCCTGGCGGGTACGCAGCACAGGCTCGACGATGTACGGGAAGCTCGAACTGGTGCCAATGCTCAGCACCACCGCAAAGCCTTTACGCAATTCGCTATAGAGCGTGCCTATGGCTTGTTCGGGCAGCATTTCCTCGAACAACACCACAGGTGGCCGAAGAATGCCGCCACACTGCTTGCACTTGGGCGGCAACGGCCGGCTCAGGTGCTCGGCCAACTGTGGATCGACGGCGCCGCAGGATTGGCAATACAGCGGCGCCAGTTCGCCATGAATCTCGATCAGACGCTGCGGCGGGCTACCGGCCGCGCGGTGGTAGCCATCTATATTCTGGGTCAGCAGCCAACACTCGGGTTTGCGCCGTTGCAACTCGGCAATCGCCTGGTGCCCAGCATTAGCCTCGGCACCGAGACAGGCTTTGCCCAGCTCCGCCAGGTATTTCCAGCACAGCGCCGGGTCGCGCTGCAGCATGGGACCGGAAAGCGCCGCCTCGATCGGCAAGCCCTCATCGGTATGGCCGTTATACAAGCCCCCCAAACCGCGGTAGGTCGGCAGACCCGAATCGGCGGAAAGGCCGGCACCGGTAATGATCAGAATGCGCTCGGCTTGCGCGATGGCCTGGGCGACACGTTCAATCTGCTCCATTCCAGCCTCCGATTTGCCAGCCTGTTAACAGGCTGTTGAAAAACTACCTACGTTGCCATTGCTGCGTTAAAAACAGGCTCGGACTGCTCATTTACAGCTCGTAAACTCCGCGTCCTCGCCTGTTTTTGCCTTGCACTGGCTGCCTCGCCTACGTTTTTCAACGGCCAGTTAGTGGTTAACCGTATGCGCCAGCATCACCGATAACTGACACAAAGGTCGGCCACTTTGTTCGTGCCATTGGTTGAATGCCGCCTGCACGGCGGCGCGGTCGCGCTGGCTGGTCGGTGCCTTGTCGATGATCTTCTGCGCTTTGAGCGCGGCGACCATGTCGTCGCTGGGAATAAAGGTGTCCTTGCCAACCATGCGCAGAAAGCGCGGGGCGGACAAGCCACCGAGCTGGCTGCCCTGCTTGGCCAGGTAGTGCCACAGGCCGACGATATCGGTCACCGGCCAGTCGGCGATCAATGCGCCAAAACTACCCTTCTCCCTGGCCACATCGAGGATGAATTGGGCATTGCGCGGCACGCTTTTGAGTTTGCCCAGGTGGCGAATGATGCGTGCATCCTGCATCAGATTTTCCAGGCGCTCGGCGCCCATCAGCACGACCTTTTCCGGATCGAAACCGAAGAAGACCTCCTCGAAAGCTGGCCATTTGGCGTCGACCAGACTGTGCTTGAGGCCGGCGCGAAAGATCCGCAGACTCAGCAGCGACAGATAACGATCGTCACTCAGGGCGCGCAGCTCATCCGCAGTGCGCGGCTGCGGCAAGCGCGCCTCCAAGGTCTCGGCCGAGCCGAAGCGGTTCAGGCAATACTCATGGAGCCATTTGTAGTCGCGCATGGGCTGTCCTTACGGAATCTTTCGCAGATCATTTCGTGCCCACGCTAAAGCGCGGGAGCAAGCATCGCGGCCAAGGCCGCTGCTACAGCGCGCTGTTGTAGCCCGGATAAAATCCGGGCTACAGGTCAGAGGTTCATCACATTAACGAAGCGCGGCGTGGCGTTGTCGTCGATTTTCAGGCTTTTGAAATCGAACAGATTGCGGTCGGCCAGCTGTGAGGGCACCACGTTCTGCAGGGCGCGGAACATGATTTCGGTGCGCCCAGGGGTTTTCCGCTCCCACTCCTGGAGCATTTCCTTGACCACCTGGCGCTGCAGGTTTTCCTGGGAGCCGCAGAGGTTGCAGGGGATGATAGGGAACTGCTTGAGCTGGCTGTAGGCCTCGATATCGGCCTCGTTGCAATAGGCTAGCGGCCGGATCACCACGTTACGGCC